>NZ_CP117466.1:1592500-1867500 GCF_028621715.1 Paracoccus marcusii
CCCGCATAGTCGGACAGGGGGCGGTCCTTGACCTGATCGTCGTCGAAATAGCCGTCATAGATGGCCTGTGCCTCGGGGCTGCGGGCATGGGCGTGATCGTGGTCATGATCGTGGTCGTGGTCGTGGTCGTGGGAGTGGTCATGTGCGGCTGGGGCGGCACTGTACTGGGCCAGCGCAGGCCCGGTCAGGGCAAGCGTCGCGGCGATCAGCAGACTGGCGGGGAGGGGCGAGCGGAGGGGCATGGGGCGGTCCTTCTATAGATATGACGAATCATGGAATGATATATCATCACATAACGGGACCGCAGTAAGGCGCGCGTACGGGGATGGCAAGGGCGGGTCGGGACCGGGCGGACCTTTGCGGCCCGCCCGAAAGCAATCAGCGGCGACGGTCGCGGCGCGAGGACATCGGCTGGAACGCGACGCCGACATGCGCCTCGCAATAGGGTTTTCCCGCGACCGACGGCAGGCCGCAGAACCAGAACTTGTCGGTTGCCGGATCGCCGATGGGCCATTTGCAGGTCCGCTCGGTCAGTTCCATCAGGGTCAGTTTCTTGGCGCGCTTCTCGACCTCGCGGACCGAGGCCAAGGCTTCGGGAGAGATCTCATTGGCCGAAGGCTGGGGCGGCAAAGGCTGTCCCGCCGGCACGATCGGGCGGCGGGGAACGGGCACGAAGGCCGGTTGCGTGCTGGGTTCGGGTTCCGGCTCGGGCTGGACCGCCACGGGCTCGGGCGCGGGTTCGGGGCGCAGAGGGACCGTCGCTGGCTGCGGGACCGCACGGGGAGCCGCGGGCTTTTCGCGGGCGACCGGTTCCGGTGCAGGGGCGGGGGCTGGGGCTTCGGGCTCCTCGGTGCGGTTCGACAGCCCCAGGCGATGGACCTTGCCGATCACCGCGTTGCGGGTCACGCCGCCCAGTTCCTTGGCGATGGCACTGGCCGACTGGCCCTCGGACCACATGCGTTTCAGTGTCTCGACGCGATCATCCGTCCAGGACATGGCAGCCTTTCCGGGCGGGTCTGACCTGCCGCCCCATCTTGTAACCTGCGATTGGTCCCGTCACATACGGGATGCCGAGATTTAGCCGCCGAAGCGCAGAAATTCAAGGACCGCCAGATGACCCCGCCCACAATGCCCGGCCTGCCCCCGCTTTCCAACAGCCCCGCCATGGGCGTGCGCCGATTTGGCCGCGTCAACTGGCTGGGCCTGCGCACGCTGGCGCGGCGCGAGGTCATGCGCTTCATGGCCGTCTGGCAGCAGACGATATTCGCGCCGCTGATGACGGCGGGCCTGTTCGTGGTCGTGTTCGCGATGGCCCTGGGCCAGGGACGCGGAGAGATCATGGGCCTGCCCTATCTGGTCTTCCTGGGGCCGGGCATCCTGATGATGACGGTCATCCAGAACGCCTTCGCGAACACTTCCAGCTCGATCACCGCGGCCAAGGTGCAGGGCAACATCGTCGACACGCTGATGCCGCCCCTGTCCGCCGGAGAGCTGCTGGCCGGCTATCTGGCCGGGTCGGTGGTGCGTGCCGGGCTGGTGGCCACGGTCATCGGGACCGGCATGGTGCTGGTCACCGGGCGTGGCATCGCGCATCCCGGCTGGGCGGCGATGTTCGTGCTGCTGGCCGCGCTGATGCTGGGCGGCCTGGGCATCCTGGCAGGGATCATGGCGCAGAAGTTCGACCAGATGGCGGCGATCACCAATTTCATCATCACGCCGCTGTCGTTCCTGTCGGGCACCTTCTATTCGGTGCAGGCGCTGCCGCAGCCGTTCAGCACGCTGTCGCACTGGAACCCGATCTTCTACCTGATCGACGGCGCGCGCTATGGCGTGACCGGGGTCAGCGACGCGCCCGTCTGGCGCGGCGCGCTGATCTGCGCGGGCGTCGTCGCGGGCGTGCTGTATCTGGCGTGGCGGTGGCTGCGGTCGGGCTATCGCATGAAGGCCTGATTAGCGCTTGCCTTGACAGGCAAAGCTGCGCATCCTTCGCGCCATGACGAAACGACGCACCACCCGTTCGCGACGCTGACGCTGGCCCCTTCGCGGGCCCGCGTCCCTGTTGCCGTTTCCGCCATTCCCCTTCCATCGCCGGAGCCTTGCCATGATCCCGCACGTCCTGCCGACCTATAATCGCGCCCCCCTGGCGTTCGAACGCGGCGAAGGCGCCTGGGCCGTCACTGCCGACGGGACACGATACCTGGACCTGGGCGCGGGCATCGCGGTGAACGTGCTGGGCCATGCCAATCCCGATCTGGTCGCCGCGCTGACCGAACAGGCGGGCCGGATCTGGCACGTGTCGAACCTGTACCAGATCCCCGAGCAGGAGCGTCTGGCCGACCTGCTGGTCGAACACACCTTCGCGGACACGGTGTTCTTCACCAATTCGGGCACCGAGGCCGCCGAACTGGCCATCAAGATGGTGCGCAAGCATTGGGACCACGCGGGCGACCCGGACCGGATCGAGATCCTGACCTTTTCCGGCGCGTTCCACGGACGCTCGACCGGGGCCATCGCGGCGGCAGGGTCGGAGAAGATGGTCAAGGGCTTCGGCCCGCTGATGCCCGGGTTCCGCACGCTGCCCTTCGGCGATCACGAGGCGCTCAAGGCCGCAGTCACCGACCGCACCGCCGCGATCATGGTCGAGCCCGTGCAGGGCGAGGGCGGCATCCGTCCGCTGCCCGACGCCTGCCTTCAGGGGCTGCGCGAGCTGTGCGACCGGACCGGCGCGCTGCTGGTCCTGGACGAGGTGCAATGCGGCATGGGCCGGACAGGGCGGCTGTTCGCGCATGAATATGCCGGGATCGCGCCCGACATCATGATGGTCGCCAAGGGCATCGGCGGGGGCTTTCCCCTGGGGGCGGTGCTGGCGACGGAAGGCGCGGCTGCGGGCATGGTCGCAGGGACGCACGGCTCCACCTATGGCGGCAACCCGCTGGCCTGCGCGGTCGGCGCGTGCGTGATGCAGATCGTGGCCGATCCGGCATTCCTGGCCGAGGTCAACCGCAAGGCCGCCCTGTTCCGCCAGAAGCTGGAGGGGCTGGTCGCCGCCCATCCGCAGATCTTCGACGGCGTGCGGGGGCAGGGGCTGATGCTGGGCCTGAAATGCCGCGTCGCGCCGACCGATCTGGTCCGTGCGGCCTATGATCAGCATCTGCTGACCGTGCCCGCCGCAGATGACACCCTGCGCCTGCTGCCGCCGCTGAACATCACCGAAGACGAGATCGCCGAGGCGGTGGCGCGCCTGGACAGGGCCGCCGCCAGCCTGGATGGCTGAATACGCCTTCAGGCCGGTCACCGTGGACGACCTGCCCGTGCTGGCCCGATGGCTGGCCCAGCCGGAGGTCGCTGCCTGGTGGCCCGGCCCCGATCGCCAGATCGCCCTGATCCGCGACGATCTGGGGCACCGGGTGATGCGACAGATGATCGTGGTGCGGGACGGCGCTACCCTGGCCTATGCGCAATCCTATCCGGCCCATCACTGGCCCGCGCCGCATTTCGCGGGGCTGCCGGCGGATGCCGTGGCGCTGGACGTGTTTTCCGGGCCTGACGGGGTGGGGCAGGGCGGCGCATGGCTGCGCGCCCTGGGCGATCTGCTGCTGCTGGACTGTTCGACCCTGGCGATCGATCCCGCCCCCGGAAATCAGCGCGCCATCGCCGCCTACCGCAAGGCGGGCTTTGCGGGCAACGACCACCGTCTGGACGCGCAAGGCCGGCCCGTCCGCGTGATGACCCGCCTCCGATGAGGCGAACGCGCCCCTCTTCTTTGTCCAAATACCCATCTTCTCCGGTCCGGTCGGGCGCGACCCCTGCGGGGGCGCGGAAAGCCCGATCCGCCCTTGACCCGGCCCGTCCGGCGGGGCTTGCTGGAGAAAAGCCGAAAGACCAAGACGATGACCCATTTCCTGGATATCCACACCACCGACCGCACCGCCCTGCGCAGCATCATCGACAGCGCCCACGCGATGAAGGCCGCTCGCAACGGCCGCCCCAAGGGCAGTCCCGATGACGAACAACCGCTTGCTGGCCGCATGGTCGCGCTGATCTTCGAAAAGCCTTCGACCCGCACGCGGGTCAGCTTTGATGTCGGCGTGCGCCAGTTGGGCGGTCAGACGATGATCCTGTCGGGCTCGGAGATGCAGCTGGGTCATGGCGAAACCATCGCCGACACCGCGCGCGTGCTGTCCCGCTATGTCGACCTGATCATGATCCGGACCTTCGAGGAGGCGACGCTGCTGGAGATGGCCGAGCATGCGACCGTTCCGGTGATCAACGGGCTGACGAACCGCACACATCCATGCCAGATCATGGCCGACGTGATGACCTTTGAGGAACATCGCGGCCCCATCGCCGACAAGAAGGTCGTCTGGTCGGGCGACGGCAACAACGTGTTCGCAAGCTTTGCCCACGCGGCAGGGCAGTTCGGCTTCGATCTGACCTTCACCGGCCCGCCGCCGCTGGATCCCGAAGCGGCCTGCCTCGACTATGCGGCATCCCAAGGGCGCCCCGTCACGATCGAGCGCGATCCGGCGCGGGCCGTCATCGGTGCCGACTTGGTCGTGACGGACACCTGGGTCAGCATG
The DNA here is from genome assembly GCF_028621715.1 of Paracoccus marcusii. Taxonomy (NCBI): domain Bacteria; kingdom Pseudomonadati; phylum Pseudomonadota; class Alphaproteobacteria; order Rhodobacterales; family Paracoccaceae; genus Paracoccus; species Paracoccus marcusii. The sequence goes on from NZ_CP117466.1 coordinate 1,597,081, forward strand.
CACGACCCGCAATCGGCCAAGGAGCGGCGCCACAATCAGCTGCGCGGCTATCAGATCAACGAGGCCCTGATGGCGCAGGCGCGGCCGGATGCGCTGTTCATGCATTGCCTGCCCGCGCACCGCGAGGACGAGGTGACCAGTGCCGTCATGGACGGCCCCGCATCCGTCATCTGGGACGAGGCCGAAAACCGGCTGCACGCCCAGAAGGCGATCATGCGCCACTGCCTGGGACTGTGACCTGATTGACGGGCGGCCAAGGGCCGCCTGACGACACTTGAACCGGCCCCGCGAGGGCGGGGCAGGTTCCGTCCGGTGCTCTGCATCGGCATCCGAATGCAAAGGAAGGCGGATGCTAACTTTTGCGCCTTAGACCTAGTTCTTTGCTTAGGATAAGTGGGACGAACTTTGAAACCGCTATTCATTGCGAAGGGCGCCCAAATTCGCTCTCAACTGCAAGGACCTGTCGGCAGTGCCTCAACCGCTGTAATGACGATCAGCGAAGCATGCCGCGTACGGGCTATTCCATTTGTAAAAAGTGAGTAAGGCAAGCCTATTCACTTGTCCGCTTTCCGCGGTATCGTGTTCCATCAATAGGATGTAGGAGCTACGACCAGTCTGGCCGCGTGCTTGCTACGTCAAAGATGTCGCTTCTGCTGCGCAGGTGGGAGGCGCGCCTGCCAAAATGGATGCCATGTCACGTGGCTGGGACCGGACGTAGCTCATGCTGTCTTGCCGCTACAATCACCGCGTCAATTGATCGGGTCGGGTTGGACCCAGTTTGGTTGAGACCAAAGGTAACAGCACGATTGCAAGGGACGAGGTGTCTCTGGGCTAGCGGTTGTCTCAATAAGGTTAAGGACAAGCCCTGCCGGATATGAGTACCGAAGCCGAGGCCTGTCGATCGCCGCGATCGAATAGAGCGACGGCCCCGCGTGGGGGCCGTCATGTCGTTCAGCCGATGGCTGCAGCGCGGATCTCATCGTCGATCGCGTCAAGATACTGGGCGAAGTTGTCGCAGAACATCTGCACCAGCTTCTTGGCCTGGGCGTCATAGGCGGCCGGGTCGGCCCAAGTCTGGCGCGGGTCCAGAAGGACAGGGCTGACGCCGGGGACGCTGACCGGCACGTCGAAGCCAAAGTTCGGATCGCGGCGGAACTGCACCGTGTTCAGGCTGCCGTCCAGGGCGGCGGCCAGCAGGGCGCGGGTGGCGGCGATGGGCATGCGCTTGCCCGTGCCGAAAGCGCCCCCGGTCCAGCCGGTGTTCACCAGCCAGCAGGATGCGCCGTGCTGGGCGATCTTTTCCTGCAGCAGCTTGCCATAGACCTCGGGGCGGCGGGGCATGAACGGCGCACCGAAGCAGGTCGAGAAGGTCGGGATCGGCTCGGTCACGCCGACCTCGGTGCCCGGCGTCTTGGAGGTGAAGCCCGACAGGAAGTGATACATCGCCTGTGCAGGCGTCAGCCGCGCGATCGGGGGCAGGACGCCATAGGCGTCGCAGGTCAGCATGATGACGTTCTTGGGATGCCCGCCAAGGCTGGTCTGGGACGCGTTGCTGATCGCCTCCAGCGGATAGGCGCAGCGCATGTTGTCGGTGATCGAGTTATCCTCAAAGTCCAGCTCCAGCGTCTCGGGATCGAAGACCATGTTCTCGATCACGGTACCGAACCGGCTGGTGGTGGCGTGGATCTCCGGCTCGGCCTTGGCCGAGAGGTTGATCGTCTTGGCGTAGCAGCCACCCTCGAAGTTGAAGATGCCGGTGTCGGACCAGCCATGTTCGTCGTCGCCGATCAGGATGCGCGACGGATCGGCCGACAGGGTGGTCTTGCCGGTGCCCGACAGGCCGAAGAAGACCGCGCTGTCATCGGGATTTCCCGGCGCGTGGTTGGCGCTGCAGTGCATCGGCATGATGCCCTTTTCCGGCAGCAGGTAGTTCAGCAGCGTGAAGACCGATTTCTTGTTCTCACCGGCATAGGCGGTGTTGGCGATCAGGATCAGCTTCTTGTCGAAGTTCATCGCGATCACCGTCTCGGACCGGCAACCGTGACGCGCGGGATCGGCCTTGAAGCCGGGGCAGTTGATAATGGTGAATTCGGGCGTGAAGGTTGCCAGCTCGTCAGCCTGGGGCCGGCGCAGAAGGTGGCGGATGAACAGCCCGTGCCAGGCAAGCTCGGTCACCACGCGCACGTCCAGGCGGTTATCAGCATCCGCGCCGCCGAACAGGTCCTGAACGAAATAATCGCGACCCTTCATGTGCTGAAGCATGTCGGCATGCAGCAGATCGAACGCCGCCGGGTCCATCGGCTTGTTGTTGTCCCACCAGATGCTGTTCTCGACCGACGGGGTGCGGACGACGAACTTGTCCTTGGGCGAGCGGCCGGTATGCGCGCCGGTCGAGACCAGGAACGCCCCGCCCAGGCCCAGCTTGCCCTCTCCGCGGGCGACGGCCTGTGTCATCAGGGCGGGTTCCAGCAGGTTGTAGTGCACTTGGCCCAGCCCCGTGATGCCTTGGTCTTCCAGTCGGCAGGTCGGGTTTACGCGCGTGGTCATGTCGGGGGCTCCGTGGCTTGGGGTGCGGCGTTTCATCGGCCTATAGCACGGCGGATTCGGCCCGAAACAAGTCAGCGCAAACAGTTAGCGGAAACATCAAATGTTATCGCCATCAGGACCGTTCAGCCGGCGCGACGCCATGCCACAGGCGGAAAATTAACCTGTTTTCGGGCAGGATCGGATCAGGAGGTGATTCGCATGATGCAGGTTCACGCGACCACGGTCGCGCTTGACGGGGGTGGACTTGTCATTCTGGGACCGTCCGGATCCGGCAAGTCCACCTTGGCACTGCAGCTGATGGCAGTGGGCGCGACGCTGGTCGCCGATGACCGCACCGACCTGCGCCTGTCCGCGGGCCGACTGATGGCGCAGGCGCCATTGCCGCTGCTGGGACGCATCGAGGCGCGGGGCGTGGGCATCCTTCAGGCAGAGCCGTCGGCGCCGGTCCCGGTGGCCTTGGCCTGCGACCTTGGACGCGACGAAGAGGACAGGTTGCCACAGGTGCGCCATCAAGATTGGCTGGGGGTCCGGGTTTCGCTTGTGCTGGGCCCCTATCGCCCCCATCTTTACGCTGCGTTGCGGCAGCTGATGCTGGGCCGACGGCTGGCATGATCGCGCGCGCAGCGCCATAGGGAAGGACGCATGGACCACGACGCCATCGAACCCGAGGCCCAACGGCTGGTGCTGGTCACCGGGCCGTCCGGGGCAGGGCGATCAACCGCCATCAACGTGCTGGAGGATCTGGGCTTCGAGGCGATCGACAACCTGCCCTTGTCGCTGATCCCGCGCCTGCTGGACGGACCGGCGCGTCCGACGCCGCTGGCCTTGGGGCTGGACGTGCGCAATCGCGACTTTTCTGCATTCAATGTCATCGAGCTGATCGACCGACTGACGCGCCTTCCCGGCTATGCGCCCGAGGTGCTGTATCTGGACTGCGACGCCGATACCCTGGTCCGCCGCTACAGCGAGACGCGCCGCCGCCATCCCTTGGCCCCCGATGAGGCGCCAATGGCCGGGGTCCTGGCCGAGATTGACCTGCTTGCACCGATCCGCGTGCGGGCCGATGTGCTGGTCGATACGACCGAACTGTCGCCCCATGACCTCAAGGCCGAGCTGACGCGGTGGTTCGACGTGCGCCCCGACCGGCGGCTCAGCGTGTCGCTGCACTCCTTCAGCTACAAACGTGGCGTGCCGCGGGGCCTGGACCTGATGTTCGACTGTCGCTTTCTGGCCAATCCGCACTGGAACCCGGACCTGCGGCCGCTGGACGGTCGCGACGACCGCGTGCAGGCGCATGTCGCCGCCGATCCGCGATTCGCCGAATTCTTTCAGCGGACCCGGGATCTGGTCGAATTTCTTCTGCCCGCCCATATGGACGAGGGCAAATCGCACCTGGCGGTTGGTTTCGGCTGTACCGGGGGACAGCATCGTTCCGTCACTTTGGTGGAAAAGATGGCCCTGGCGCTTGCAGATGCGGGCTGGCCGGTGTCAATAAGGCACAGGGAACTGGAGCGTCGGGGCATGACGCTGCAGTCTGGTGCGGACGCATCGCCTGCGGGCGAGGCTCGCGCGTCGCAAAGGCAGGCGTCATGAGGTTTGGGGTGTTTTGGAAGTCTTCTGGGCTTGGTGAGGCGCGTTGATCGGTATTGTCATAGTGGCGCATGGGGGATTGGCCCGAGAGTATCTCTCGGCCGTCGAACATGTCGTGGGTCCGCAGGTCGGTATCGCCGCCGTCGCGATCGAGGATGATCACGACCGCGCGGCCAAGACCGCCGAGATCAAGGCGGCCGCGGATGCGGTCGATCTGGGCGACGGCGTCGTCCTGGTGACCGATCTGTTCGGCGGTTCTCCCTCGAACCTGTCCTTGCCGGCCTGCGCGGTGCAGGACCGCACCATCCTCTACGGCGCGAACCTGCCGATGCTGGTCAAGCTGGCCAAGTCGCGGCATCTCAGCGTGCCGGTCGCGGTGGGCTTTGCCAAGGACGCGGGGCGCAAGTACATCAATTCCTACAACGTCCCGCCCGAGGCCGCGCTGGACAGCGGGCGGTATCCGCGATGACCGATGCGATCACCCGCGACCTGTCGATCATCAACGTCAAGGGCCTGCACGCCCGGGCCAGCGCCAAGTTCGTGGACGTGGTCGAACGCCATGACGCGCAGGCACGGGTCGAAAAGGACGGCATGGCCGTCTCTGGCGACAGCATCATGGGTCTGCTGATGCTGACCGCCCCGCGCGGCAGCCAGATCCGCGTGACGACCTCCGGCCCCGAGGCGCAGGCCTTGGCGGACGCGCTGGAGGCGCTTGTGGGGGACTATTTCGGCGAAGGCATGTAGTGCCCGCGCCCGTCACCCCCGACCGCAAGTCCTATCACCATGGCAACCTGCGCCAGGCCCTGGTGGAGGCGACCGCCGATCTGGTCCAGGAGCAGGGCCCGCAGGCCTTCACACTGACCGAGGCCGCGCGCCGCGCCGGCGTGTCCCCTGCCGCCCCCTATCGCCACTTCAAGGGCCGCGACGACCTGCTGGAGGAGGTCGCACGCCAGGGCTTCATCGAATTCGCCGCCCGGCTGGAGGCCGCATTCGACGGTGGCCGTCCGCGGCCGCTGACCGCGTTCCTGCGCATGGGCCAGACCTATCTGGACTTTGCCGCCGAACGGCCCGGTTATTACATGGCGATGTTCGAAAGCGGCATCTCTGTCGTGGGCAATGTCGATTTGGCGGCTGCCTCTGCGCGGGCGCAGGGCGTGCTTGTAACCGCGGCCGAGGCGATGGCCGCCCGCCTGCCCGAAGACCGCCGTCCGCCCGCCCGCATGGTGGCCAACCACATCTGGGCGTTGAGCCACGGTGTGGTCGAGCTGTTCGGCCGCGGCAAGCCCGGCTGCCGCAGCCCGGTCGAGCCGACCGAAATGCTGGAAAGCGGGGCGCTGATCTATCTGCGCGGGCTTGGACTGATCCAGGACTGAATTGTTGCACGGCGATCTTGACGGAACCCTCGGCGCCGCCCATCTATGTAAATGTAATTCACATTAACATAGGGAGATACCACAGATGACCATCGCAACCCCCGTGCTTCGCCCGGCGACGACCCAGCAGCGCATCACCGATGTGCTGGCCCGTAGTCGCGACTGGCTGGATGCGCGCGGTCGCCCCGCCTGGCTTGTCGCCATGGTGCTGGGTTTCATCTTTGTCTGGCCCGTGGGCCTGGCCCTTCTGGGCTACATGATCTGGAGCAAACGCATGTTCGGATGCACCAAACGCACCGCCGCCCCCCGCTATTCCGCGCCGTCGACCGGCAACAGCGCCTTCGACGCCTATCGCGCCGAGACGCTGAAGCGGCTGGAGGATGAGCATCGCGAATTCATCGACTTCCTGGCCAAGCTGCGCGAGGCCAAGGACAAGGCGGAATTCGATCAGTTCATGGAAAAGCGCGACGCCAAAACCGACGCGTAAGCAGATCGGGGGCCGGGTGACCGGCCCCCGTTCCTATTCGCCGCGGGGAAACCGCTGGTTTTCCTCCAGCACGTTCAGGTCCATGTGATTGCGCATGTAGCGTTCGGACGCACGCTGCAGCGGCTGGTGGTCCCACGGATAATAGGCCCCGTTGCGCAACGCCTCGTACACGATCCAGCGGCGGGCCTGCGAATGACGCACCTGCGCGTCATAGGCCGACAGGTCCCACCGCTGCGCCGCCTGCGCACGCAGATCGGACAGCACCGCCGCATGGGCCGGATCGCCGGCCAGGTTCACGCGCTCTGCCGGGTCGCTGTCCAGATCGAACAGCATCTCGGGATCGGCGTCGCAGACGATGTACTTCCAGCGCCCGTCGCGCAGGGCGACCATGGGTGCGATGCTGCCCTCGGCGGCATACTCCATCGGCACCGGACCGCGCGGCGCGCCTCGCGCCAGCGACCGGCCATCGGTCCAGGGCGCGATCTCGTCCATCGGAAGGCCCGCCAGGTCGCACAGCGTCGGCAGCACGTCGATGGTGCTGACCGGCTGGTCGACACGTCCCGGCGCCATGCCCGGCGCGGCGATCATCAGCGGCACCCGGGCCGAGCCTTCGAAGAAGTTCATCTTGAACCACAGCCCGCGTTCGCCCAGCATCTCGCCGTGGTCGGACAGGAACAGGATGATCGTGTCCTGCTGGCGCGTCGCCTCCAGCACGTCCAGGATCTGGCCGATCTTGTCATCGACATAGCTGATATTGGCGAAATAGCCCTGCCGCGCGCGGCGGATATGATCGTCGGTGATCTCCAGCCCGCGCCAGTCGCACGCATCCATCAGGCGCTGCGAATGCGGGTCCTGCTGGTCATAGGGGATCGGCCGCGGCGGCTCCAGTTCCGGGATGCCGTCGTATAGGTCCCAGTACTTGCGCCGCGCCACGAACGGGTCGTGGGGGTGGGTAAAGCTGACGGTCAGGCACCACGGCCGGCCGTCGGCCCCGCGTGCCAGATCGTACAGCTTGCGCGTCGCGTGATGGGCGACCTCGTCGTCATATTCCAGCTGATTGGTGATCTCGGCCACGCCCGCGCCGGTGACGGATCCAAGATTGTGGTACCACCAGTCGATCCGCTCCCCCGGCTTGCGGTAATCCGGGGTCCAGCCGAAATCGGCGGGATAGATGTCGGTGGTCAGACGCTCCTCGAAGCCGTGCAACTGGTCAGGGCCGACGAAGTGCATCTTGCCCGACAGGCAGGTGTGGTACCCCGCCCGGCGCAGGTGATGCGCATAGGTCGGGATGTCGGACGCGAATTCCGCCGCGTTGTCATAGACCCGCGTGCGGCTTGGCAACTGGCCCGACATGAAGCTGGCCCGCCCCGGCGCGCAAAGCGGGCTGCCGGTATAGGTGTTCGCGAACCGGGTCGACCGTTCGGCCAGTCGCCGCAGGTTTGGGGTGTGCAGGAAAGCGGCGGGGCCGTCGGGGAAAAGAACCCCCGACAGCTGATCCGCCATGAGGATCAGGATATTAGGTTTCACGGGCTGTTATCCGGCGACGGCGGCCTGCACGGCATCCAGGCCGGGCTGCCCGTCCAGCGTGGTGACGCCGTCCAGCCAGGGACCCATCGCATCGGGATTGGCGGCCAGCCACTCGCGCGCCGCGTCCTGCGCGTCGGCGCCGTCGTCCAGGATCGCGCCCATCAGCTGGTTCTCCATCGACACGTCGAAGACCAGCTGGCTGAACAGCCGCGCGGCATTGGGGCACATTTCGGCCCATTCGCTGCGGGCAAGGGTGTGGACGGTCGCACCGCCAAAATCGGGGCCGAACTGTTCGTCGCCGCCCGACAGATAGGTGATCTCGATCGCCTCGTTCATCGGGTGGGGCGCCCAGGCCAGGAAGACGGTGGGCGTGTCGGCATTGCGGGTGACCTGCGCCAGCATCGCCTGTTCACCGCTCTCGACCAGCTCCCAATCGCCCAGGCCGAACAGATCGGCGTCGATCATGCCCTGGATGTTCTGATTCGCGGGGGCCCCGGGTTCGATGCCATAGATCTTGCCCTCGAACGCGTCGCGATGGGCGTCCAGATCGGCGAAATCCCCGACACCAAGCGCCGCGGCGGCGGGGTTCACGGCCAAGGTGAACTTGGCGCCCTCCAGGTTCTGCGCCAGCTCGGTCACGCCGCCATCGGCGTCCAGATCCTCCCGGAACGCGGCCTGCGCCGGCATCCAGTTGCCCAGGAACACGTCGGTCTGCGCGCCCTTCAGCGCCTCATAGCCGACGGGAACGGACAGGGTGGCGATGTTCGGGGCATAGCCCAGGGCCTCCAGCACGACCGCCGCGACGCCGTTCGTCGCGGTGATGTCCGTCCAGCCCGGATCGGACAGGCGGACCGTGCCGCATTCGGCAGGATCGGCGGCATGGGCAGGCAGGGCGGCCACGCCCAGAAGCAGGGCGGCAAGGATCGGCTTGGTCATGGGGTCTCTCCTGTCGGTGTGAAGATCTGCCCTCATGCTGGGCAGATTCTCAGGGCGCGCCCGCCTGAATGCGACAGTCAGCGCGTCGGAACTGGTGTATCACCACGGTAATCATAAAAACCGCGGCCCGTCTTGCGGCCCAGCCAACCTGCCTCGACATATTTCGTCAACAGCGGGCAGGGGCGGTATTTCGTGTCGGCCAAGCCGTCATGCAGCACGTTCATGATGGCCAGGCAGGTGTCCAGGCCGATGAAATCGGCCAACTCCAGCGGGCCCATCGGGTGGTTGGTGCCCAGCTTCATCGCGCTGTCGATGCTACTGACGGATCCCACGCCTTCGTAAAGCGTATATACGGCCTCGTTGATCATCGGCATCAGGATGCGGTTCACGATGAAGGCGGGGAAATCCTCGGCGGTGGCCGATGTCTTGCCCAGCTTCTCGACGACGGCGTGCAGTTCGCGATAGGTGGCCTCGTCCGTGGCGATGCCGCGGATCAGCTCGACCAGCTGCATCACGGGAACGGGGTTCATGAAGTGGAACCCCATGAATTTTTCGGGCCGGTCGGTGCGCGAGGCCAGCCGCGTGATCGAGATCGACGATGTGTTCGACGTCAGGATCGTCTCGGGCTTCAGGTGCGGGACCAGGTCCTCGAAGATCGCCTGCTTCACCGTCTCGCGTTCGGTCGCGGCCTCGATCACCAGGTCGCATTGGCCCAGGTCCGACAGCTTCAGCGTCGTGCGGATATGGCCCATGGCGGTCGCCTTGACCTCAGCGGTGATCTTGTCGCGGGCGACCTGACGTTCCAGGTTGCGGTCGATCAGGGCGATGGCCTTGTTCAGCGCATCCTGGCTGATGTCGGTCAGCAGCACGTCATAGCCCGCCACCGCAAAGACATGCGCGATGCCGTTGCCCATCTGACCTGCGCCGATCACGCCAACCGATTGAACTGTCATGCCTGCATCCCCTGTTCCGACGCCGGGACGATAGGGCGGGGCGGGACATGCTGCAATGCAAAACCGCCCCCCGTCGCCGGGGGGCGGCCCGTGGCAATCCTTGTGCGGGATTACAGCTTTTCGGTCAGTTCCGGGACGATGGTGAACAGATCGCCCACCAGGCCGTAATCGGCGACTTGGAAGATCGGCGCTTCCTCGTCCTTGTTGATGGCCACGATGACCTTGCTGTCCTTCATGCCGGCCAGGTGCTGGATCGCACCGGAAATGCCGACCGCGACGTAGAGCGCGGGCGCCACGACCTTGCCGGTCTGGCCCACCTGCCAGTCGTTCGGGGCATAGCCCGAATCGACCGCCGCGCGCGATGCGCCGACGGCGGCGCCCAGCTTGTCGGCCAGCTGTTCGATCATCACGAACTGCTCCTTGGAGCCCAGGGCGCGCCCGCCCGACACGACACGTCCGGCCGAGGTCAGTTCGGGGCGGTCGTTCTGGGCGACTTCGTCGTTCAGCCATTTCGACAGGGCCGGATCGTCCGCCAGCGCGGCGTCGGACACGGGCGCCGCGGGACCTTCGCCGGCCGCATCAAAGCTGGCCACGCGGATGGTCATGACCTTCTTGCTGTCGGCCGAGGTGATCGTCTGGATGGCGTTGCCGGCATAGACCGGACGCTCGAACGTGTCGGCGTCGATCACGGCGGAGACGTCGGACATCACCATCACGTCCAGCAGGGCCGCGACACGCGGCATGACGTTCTTGGCATCCGTGGTGGCGGGGGCCGCGATGTGGCTGTAGTCGCCCGCCAGCGCCACGATCAGCGCGGCGGTCGGTTCGGCCAAGCGGTGGCCGTAACGCGGATCCTCGGCGACCAGCACCTTGGAGACGCCGGCGATGGTCGCGGCCTGATCGGCCGCCGCACGCGCCTGTGCGCCGGCGCACAGCACGGTCACGTCGCCCAGGGCGGTGACGGCATGGACGGCCTTGGCGGTCGCATCGCGGTTCAGTTCGCCGCCGGTGACTTCGGCCAGAAGAAGAACAGCCATCACACGATCCCCGCTTCTTTGAGTTTCGACACAAGTTCGTCGACCGATCCGACCTTGATCCCGGCCTTGCGGCCCTCGGGTTCGCGGGTCTTGACCACGGTCAGGCGTGGGGTGACGTCGACGCCGTAATCGGCGGCGGTCTTCTCCTCCAGCGGCTTCTTCTTGGCCTTCATGATGTTGGGCAGCGACGCATAGCGCGGCTCGTTCAGGCGCAGGTCGGCGGTCACGATGGCGGGCAGCTTGACCTCGATGGTTTGCAGGCCGCCGTCGACCTCGCGGGTGACATGGGCCGCGTCGCCCGCGATCTCCAGCTTGCTGGCAAAGGTCGCCTGGCTCCAGCCCAGCAGGGCCGACAGCATCTGGCCGGTCGCGTTCATGTCGTTGTCGATCGCCTGCTTGCCGGCGATGACCAGCTGCGGCTTTTCGGCATCGACGATCGCCTTGAGGATCTTGGCGACGGCCAGCGGTTCGATGTCCTGATGCACGTCATCGGCGGCGACGACCAGGATGGCGCGGTCCGCCCCCATGGCCAGCGCAGTGCGCAGGGTTTCGGCAGCCTGCTTGACGCCGATGCTGACGGCCACGATCTCGGTGGCCGCGCCCTTTTCCTTCAGGCGGATGGCTTCTTCGACGGCGATCTCGTCGAAGGGGTTCATCGACATCTTCACGTTGGCCAGATCGACACCCGATCCGTCCGCCTTCACGCGGGCCTTCACGTTATAGTCGATCACGCGCTTGACTGGCACGAGGACTTTCATCGGCCTCTCTCCCTTTGTTTGCGTCATCTGTCGCAGGATTGTTAGACAGGGAAATCCGGCAAGGACAGGGCAAAAGCGTCACAGGACGCAGCGTTTGCGGCGACGCCCCCGTCAGCGGCTGGCGCCCGGCACCCACAGGATATCGTCCGCGCCGTCGTTGTTGGCCACGCGGCCCGCGACGAACAACCAGTCCGACAGCCGGTTCAGATAGCGGATCGCACTGGCGTTCACGTCGCCCCCCGCCAGCAGTTCGGTGGCGCGGCGTTCCGCCCGGCGCGCCACCGTCCGCGACAGGTGCAGATGCGCAGCCAGCGCGCTGCCACCGGGCAGGATGAAGCTGCGCAGCGGCGCGATGTTGGCGTTCATCGCGTCGATCTCGGCCTCGAGGCGGTCGATCTGGGCGTCGATGATGCGCAGGACCGGATAGCCCGCCTGATCGTCCGCGGCCATGTTCGGGCGCGACAGGTCGGCGCCCAGGTCGAACAGGTCGTTCTGGATCACGGCGATGCGTTCGGCCAGATCGCCCGTCGCATGCTGGCGGCACAGGCCCAGGGTCGCGTTCAGTTCGTCGACGGTGCCGTACGCTTCGACACGGGGGTCGTGCTTGGCCACGCGGCTGCCGTCGGACAGGGCGGTGTCGCCCTTGTCGCCGGTGCGGGTATAGATCTTGTTCAGAACGACCATCAAATCGACCTCAGCCACAAAAACAGCATCAGGATGACCAGCGCGGCGGCCTGGGCATACAGCCGCCAGCGCATCATGCGGTTGCCATGCTTGCGGTTGAAATCGCCGCCTTTGGCAAAGCCGCCGATCCCCGTCAGCAGGATCGCGATGACGACCCCGACGGACAGGATCGTGACAAGGAACAGGGATTGATCGGGCATGGGGGACACCGCCTTTCGGCCGCCAACCTAGTTGCGCCGCGCAAACCAGTCCAGAGCGCGGGTCGGCAGAACCCGCCGCGCGACCCCGGAAATGCGCGTCGGCGCCGTGACATAGTAGCGCGGGGCGGGATTCGCCGCCGTCAGCGCGGTCAGGATGCGGTCGCTGACCGCGCGCGGCGGCAGCTCGAACCGGTCCTTGCCCGAGGGCTCATAGAGACGCTTGAGCAGGCTGGCGCGGTACTGGTCGGCGCGCGGGCTGGCCTGCCAGTTCACCCACCGCTCGAAATGCGGGATGGCGTTTTCGCGAATGCGGCTGGTGATGGGCCCCGGCTCGATCAGGGTGACGTGGATGCCGGTGCCGTGCATCTCGAGGCGCAGCACGTCGGTCAGCCCCTCCAGCGCGAATTTCGTGGCCACATAGGGGCCGCGCCACGGGATGCCGACCAGCCCCAGGACCGAACTGATGGTGACGATCCGCCCCGCACCGCGGTCGCGGAAATGCGGGATCAACCGGGTGGTCAGGTCATGCGTGCCAAGCAAATTGACCTCGAAGATGGCGCGCAGGGCGCCGCGGGGCATGTCCTCGACCGCGCCGGGCAGGGCGAACGCCGCGTTGTTGATCAGCGCGTCGATCGGACCGCCGGCCAGCGCGGCCTCGGCGCAGGCGGCGACGCTGTCCTCGGACGCAAGGTCCAGGGGCAGGCACTCCATCCCTTCGGCCTGCCGGGCGGCGATGTCCGTCGGGGTGCGGCAGGTGGCCACGACCTGCCAGCCCTGCGCCTGCAGGTGGCGCGCGGCGTCCAGGCCGATGCCCGACGAACAGCCGGTGATCAGCACGCGCCTCATGGTGCGTCGGACGTCAGGAACTGGGCCGAGACGAATCCCTGCTGACCTTCGGCCGTCTGCACCTGCACCCAATCGCCGCCCGTCGGTCCCAAGGCCTGCACCGCCGATCCGCCGGTCAGGCTGGCCACGACCGGATTGTCGGTGCCCGCGCCTGCGCGCATGTTCACCCGGTCGGCCGTGACATACAGCACCGGCCCATCCACCGGCACCACCTGCGCGGCCTCCGGTGTGGCCCCCGCATATTCGGGCGACGGCTCCAACGGCGGACCGGGAAAGCGCTGCGTGCGTTCCGGGGTCTGGCTGGCGGCGGGGACTATGTCGACCGACGGCGTCGCGGGCAGGGTGCCAGCCGCCGGGGCGGTCAGCGACGGCGCGCCTGCATCGGTCGCGGCGCTGGCCCGCGTTGCCGGTTCCGGCCTGCGTTCGGTCCGCAGGTCGCCCTGGCCGAACCGGTCCAGCGTCATGAACACGCCCAGCAGCGTCACCAGCATCAGCAGTCCCAGCCTGATCATCGCGCCCGTCCCCCGTTGCGGCCATCGGATTAACCGATTTGATCGTCCAACGCCACGCGGACGGCAGCGTTCCCGGCCAGCTTTTCGATCTGGACCGGGCGGGCCATGGGGCCTATCCAAGGCGCATGGCCGACGATCTGATCCCCCAGCCCGAACAGGGCACCTCTTCCGAACCCCTCAGCCGTGCGATCGGCGAGCGGTACCTGACCTATGCGCTGTCCACGATCATGCACCGCGCGCTGCCCGATGCCCGCGACGGGCTGAAGCCGGTGCACCGCCGCATCCTCTATGCGATGCGCGAACTGCGCCTGGCGCCCAACGGGGCGTTCCGAAAGTCGGCCAAGATCACCGGCGACGTGATGGGCAACTATCACCCGCATGGCGACGCCGCGATCTATGACGCGATGGCCCGCCTGGCCCAGGATTTCGCCATGCGCTATCCGCTGGTGGACGGGCAGGGGAACTTTGGCAACATCGACGGTGACAACCCTGCCGCCGCGCGATACACCGAGGCCCGCCTGGCCGCGACGTCAGAGGCGCTGATGGATGGCCTGGCCGAGGATTCGGTCGATTTCCGCCCCAACTATGACGGCACGCTGAGCGAGCCGGTCGTGCTGCCCTCGGCCTTTCCGAACCTGCTGGCCAACGGTGCGTCGGGGATCGCGGTTGGCATGGCAACCAACATCCCCCCCCACAACCTGCACGAGGTCGTGGACGCCTGCCTGCATCTGATCAAGACGCCCGACGCGCGCGACGACACGCTGGCGACCCTGATCAAAGGGCCCGATTTCCCGACCGGCGGCGTGCTGGTCGAATCGGCGGGCAGCATCGCCGAGACCTATCGCACCGGGCGCGGCGCGTTCCGCCTGCGCGCGCGCTGGACGCAGGAGGATCTGGGCCGCGGGCTGTGGCAGATCGTCGTCACCGAGATTCCCTATCAGGTGCAGAAATCCAAGCTGATCGAACGGCTGGCCGAACTGATCCAGACGCGCAAGATTCCGATCTTTGCCGATGTGCGCGACGAATCCGCCGAGGACGTGCGCATCGTCATCGAACCGCGTGCCCGCACCGTCGACCCCGAACAGCTGATGGGCGCGCTGTTCCGCGCCAGCGACCTGGAGATCCGGTTCAACCTGAACATGAACGTGCTGATCGACGGCCGCGTGCCCAAGGTCTGCTCGCTCAAGGAGGTTCTGCGCGCGTTCCTGGACCACCGCCGCGACGTTCTTGTGCGCCGCGCGGCCTATCGTCTGGACAAGATCGCGTCGCGCCTGGAGGTGCTGGAAGGCTATCTGGTCGCCTATCTGAACCTGGACCGCGTGATCGAGATCATTCGGACCGAAGACGAGCCCAAGGCCGTGATGATGGCAGAGTTCGGCCTGAACGACGTGCAGGTCGAGGCGATCCTGAACATGCGCCTGCGCGCCCTGCGCAAGCTAGAGGAGATCGAGCTGCGCGCCGAACGCGACGCCCTGTTGACCGAACGCGAGGGGCTTCAGGCGATGCTGGACAGCGAGGCCGCGCAATGGGCGCGCATCGCGGACCAGCTGAAGGAGGTGCGCAACCTGTTCGGCAAGTCGCGCCCCGAGGGTCAGCGCCGCACCACAATCAGCGAGGCCACCGAGATGCCCGTGATCGACCTGGAGGCCATGATCGAGCGTGAGCCGGTGACCGTGGTCCTGTCGAAGATGGGCTGGATCCGCACCCTGAAGGGCCACCAGCCGCTGGACGCCGAACTGAAGTTCAAGGACGGCGACGGCCCCGGTCAGGCGCTGCATGCCGAGACGACTGACAAGCTGATGATATTCGCGTCGAACGGGCGGTTCTACACCCTTCCGGTCAACACGCTGCCCGGCGGGCGCGGGATGGGAGAACCCTTGCGCCTGATGGTCGATCTGCCCAACGAGGCGCAGGTCATCGCCATGTTCCCGTGGCGCGAGGGGGCGAAGTATCTGGTCGCATCACGGGCAGGCGACGGGTTCATCGTGGGCGCGGGGGACATCCTGGCTCAGACCAAGACCGGGAAGCAGGTCCTGAATGGCGACGCGCTGCTGTGTCGTCCGGTATCGGGCGACCACGTCGCCGTCATCGGCGAAAACCGAAAGATGCTGGTCTTTCCCTTGGCCGAACTGCCCGAGATGGCACGCGGCAAGGGCGTGCGGCTGCAGCGTTTTGGCAAGGGCGGTGGGCTGGTCAAGGCGGATGAGCTGGTCGATGCGATCTGCCTGACGCTGGCGCAGGGCCTGTCCTGGCCCATGACCGGCGGCAAGACCCGGACCGAACCGGACCTGACCGAATGGCTGGGCAAGCGGGGCAGTGCCGGCCGAATGGCGCCGCGCGGTTTCCCGCGCGACAACCGCTTTGCCTGAGGCGGCACCCCTCGCGACGTCAAGGGGCGCCGAGAGGGTCCGGGGCGGTTGAGCCGCCCGGAAGGGTCGCTCAGAGCCCGCCGCCGCCGACGGACCCGAAATATTCGCCGGTGATGTAGCTGGCCTCGTCCGAGGCCAGCAGCACATAGATCGGCGCGATCTCGACCGGCTGCCCGGGGCGACCCAAGGGTTGGCTTGCGCCATGTTCCTTTGCCTTGTCGGTCGGCTGGCCGCCGCTGATCTGCAGCGCGGTCCAGTAGGGGCCGGGGCAGACCGCATTCACGCGGATGCCGCGCGGGGCCAGCTGTTTCGCCAGCGACTGCGCGAATGCCACGTTCGCGGCCTTGGACTGCGCATAGTCGAACAGATGCGCCGACCCCGAGAACGCCTGCACCGAAGAGGTGATGATGATCGATGCGCCCGCATCCATGTGGGGCAGCGCGGCCCGCGTCACCCAGAAGGGCGCATAGATGTTGGTCTTCATCGTGGCGTCGAAATCCTCGGTCGTCAGGTCCTCCAGCTTTTCGCAGAACTGCTGGCGACCGGCATTGTTGACCAGGATGTCCAGCCCGCCCAGCTGGGACACGGCGCTCTCGACCATCTCCTTGCAGAAACCCTCGTCGCGCAGGTCGCCCGGAACGGCGACGGCCACGCGGCCCTCCGCCTCGATCAGCGAGATGACCGCGTCGGCATCGGCCTGTTCGTCGGGCAGATAGCAGATGGCGACGTCCGCACCCTCGCGGGCAAAGGCGATCGCTGCCGCGGCGCCGATGCCGCTGTCGCCGCCGGTGATCAGGGCGCGCTTGCCCGATAGGCGACCTGCGCCGCGATAGCTGGTCTCGCCATGGTCGGGCAGGGGGTCCATCTTCTGGGCCAGGCCGGGAAAGGGCTGTTCCTGCGCCGGGAAATCGGGGACGGGAAGGCGCGGCTCGGCGATGGCGCCACTGCGGAACGGGGGACGGGCGGGGGTGTCGGACATCTGTGGCCTCATGCGTTTGCGGTTCGCAGGCCAACCGCACAGCACGGCGAATGTTCCGGTCCGTCCGGGGCAAGAAAGATCAACCGCGCATGAAAAAGCCGCCGCCCCGATGGGACGGCGGCGATGGTCGGTACGGTCTCAGGCGCCGTTGTAAAGCGGCATCACGCCCGCCTCGGCATGGACGGCGTTGACGGTGGCGCGGTCCAGCTTCATCGCGGTTGCCAGGTCATTCAGATAGCGGGCCTCGGCCTCGCTGTCGAAGTCGATCGCCAGCAGCGACATCAGATAGACCTGACGCTCCATCCCTTCGGGGACCTCGCGGGCAAGGCCCGCCGCGTCGACGGGCGCGGCCATCTGGTCGCGGATGAACTGGCGTTCGTCATCGTCCAGATCGTCGCCCAGATGACCCAGCAGGCGCTGGCGTTCGGTGTCGTCGACATGGCCGTCGGACTTGGCCGCCTGGATCATCGCGCGCAGCATCAGCCCGGCGATGGCATTCTGTTCCGGCGTGGGCGCGACCTGCGGTTCGCCGTCATGGGCCAGCGCATCGTCGAACAGCGCACCAAAGGTGGCATTGTTCTTTTCCTGCGATCCCTTCGTGGCCAGGTGGCCCGCCGCACCGCCCGCGGCCGCGCCGCCCAGAAGGCCGCCTAGCATTCCGCCCAGGCTGCCGCTACCCATGCTGCTGCCGCCGCGCTGGCCGCCCAGCTTGTCCAGCAGGCCGCCAAGCGAACCGCTGCCCGTCCCGGTGCCGCCGCCAAGGGCACGGCCCAGCATCTGGTTCAGGCTGCCGCCCGACGTACCGCCGGTGTTGTTGCCCAGCAGGTTGTCCAGCAGGCCGCCGCTGGCCTTGCGCTGGCCGGGACGCCCGCCATGCTGGTTGTTCATCATCGTGCCGATCCCCTTGGCCAGCATCACGCCGGCGGCGACCTTGGACAGGCTTCTCATCAGGCTCATGCGAATCCCCCTTGTGGATGGGCGCGGACCTGATGGCCCGGCGCCTTGCGCTGCCAAACGATATGGGTCGCCCCGCGGTTCCTGCAAAGGGGCGGGCAGGCGCCCCGACCCCGACATGATTAGCCACGGCACGCAAGCCCGCCCTTGATTTCCCCGCGCGCGCCTTATACATCGCGGCGCACGTCAATCCGGGGCCCTTTCAGCCATGCCCCGCGGATCCAGGAGGCCCACATGGCAAAGGCAAAGTTTGAACGGAACAAACCGCACGTCAACATCGGCACGATCGGCCACGTTGACCACGGCAAGACGACGCTGACGGCGGCCATCACGAAGTACTTCGGCGAATTCCGCGCCTATGACCAGATCGACGGCGCGCCCGAAGAGAAGGCCCGCGGGATCACGATCTCGACCGCGCACGTGGAATACGAATCCGAGACGCGCCACTATGCGCATGTCGACTGCCCGGGCCACGCCGACTACGTCAAGAACATGATCACCGGTGCCGCCCAGATGGACGGCGCGATCCTGGTCGTGAACGCCGCCGACGGCCCGATGCCCCAGACGCGCGAGCACATCCTGCTGGGTCGCCAGGTAGGCATCCCCTACATGGTCGTCTACCTGAACAAGGTCGACCAGGTGGATGACGAGGAACTGCTGGAACTGGTCGAGATGGAAGTCCGCGAGCTGCTGTCCTCCTACGACTATCCGGGCGACGACATCCCGATCATCAAGGGTTCGGCGCTGGCAGCCATGGAAGGCCGCGACAACGCCATCGGCGAGGATTCGATCCGCGCGCTGATCGCCGCCGTCGACGAGTACATCCCGACCCCCGAGCGTGCGATCGACCAGCCGTTCCTGCTGCCGATCGAGGACGTGTTCTCGATCTCGGGCCGCGGCACCGTGGTCACCGGCCGCATCGAGCGCGGCGCGGTCAACGTGGGCGACGAACTGGAGATCGTGGGCATCCGCGACACCAAGAAGACCACCTGCACGGGCGTCGAGATGTTCCGCAAGCTGCTGGACCGCGGCGAGGCCGGCGACAACGTGGGCGTCCTGCTGCGCGGCATCGACCGTGACGGCGTCGAGCGCGGCCAGGTCCTGGTCAAGCCGAAGTCGGTCACCCCGCACACCCAGTTCGAGGCCGAGGCCTACATCCTGACCAAGGAAGAGGGCGGCCGCCACACGCCGTTCTTCGCGAACTACCGCCCGCAGTTCTACTTCCGGACCACGGACGTCACGGGCACCGTCAAGCTGCCCGAGGGCACCGAGATGGTGATGCCCGGCGACAACCTGAAGTTCGAGGTCGAGCTGATCGCCCCGATCGCGATGGAAGAGAAGCTGCGCTTCGCCATCCGCGAAGGCGGCCGCACCGTCGGCGCAGGCGTCGTCTCCAAGATCATCAAGTGATCCAGGGCCCGAACGGGCCAAGGAATGCTGCGGGAAAGGCCACCCTTCGGGGTGGCCTTTTTCATGCGGCCCGCGGCGCTTGACGGGCAGGCCGATTTGCGGCATAGGACCGCAACGCTGCCGGTTCGCGAAGAATCGTCGGTTTTGCGCGTGGCCGCCTCATCGTGGGCGGCCTGCGTTTTTTTCGTACGGTCCGATGCTGGCGCCGCGTGGTGCGCCGTCAGCCTCTCGACTGGAACTCCCCGCAAGAGGGATGTCTTTATGCAAAGCCAGAATATCCGGATCCGGCTGAAGGCCTTTGATTACCGCGTGCTGGACGCCAGCACCCAGGAAATCGTCAACACGGCCAAGCGCACCGGCGCGACCGTCCGCGGCCCGATCCCGCTGCCGAACAAGATCGAGAAATTCACCGTCCTGCGCGGTCCGCACATCGACAAGAAGTCGCGCGATCAGTGGGAAATCCGCACGCACAAGCGTCTGCTGGACATCGTCGATCCGACCCCGCAGACCGTTGACGCCCTCATGAAGCTCGACCTCGCCGCCGGCGTGGACGTCGAGATCAAAGTCTGAGGAGGCAGATCATGTTGCGTACTGGTATCATCGCCAAGAAACTGGGCATGACCCGTCTGTTCCTCGAGGACGGCCGTCAGGTTCCCGTCACCGTCCTGCAACTGGACGGCCTGCAGGTCATCGCACAGCGCACCGCCGCGACCGATGGCTATACCGCCGTCCAGCTGGGCGCCGGCGAAGCGAAAGCAAAGCGCACGACCGCAGCGATGCGCGGTCACTTTGCCAAGGCCTCGGTCGCGCCCAAGCGCAAGATCGTGGAATTCCGCGTGGCGGAAGAGAACCTGATCAACGTCGGTGAGGAGATCACGGCTGACCACTACTTCTCGGGTCAGTATGTGGACATCGCCGGCATCTCGATCGGTAAGGGCTTTGCTGGCGCCATGAAGCGCCACAACTTCGGCGGTCTGCGCGCGTCGCACGGCGTGTCCGTCAGCCACCGTTCGCACGGTTCGACCGGCCAGTGCCAGGACCCCGGCAAGGTGTTCAAGGGCAAGAAGATGGCAGGTCACCTGGGTGCCGTCCGCGTCACCACGCAGAACCTGCAGGTCGTCCGCACGGATTCCGAGCGCGGCCTGATCATGGTCAAGGGCTCGGTTCCGGGCTCGAAGGGTGGCTGGGTCACCGTCAAGGACGCCGTCAAGAAGGCGACGCCCGAGAACCTGATCTATCCGGCCGCCCTGCGGTCCGCCGCCCGCGAAGCCGCGCGTCTGGCTGAAGAAGCCGCCGCCGCCGCCGCCGCCGAGGAAGAAGCCGCCCGCGAGGAGGCCGCCCGTCTGGCCGCCGAGCAGGAAGCCGCCGCCCTGGCCGAGGCCGAAGCCTCGATCAAGTCGGACAAGGACGCTGCCGATCCCAACGCGGAAGAGCCGGCCTCCAATGACGACGCGCCGGAAGGAGACAAGTGATGAAACTTGATGTGATCAAGCTGGATTCCGGCGCAGCCGGGTCGATCGATCTGGCCGACGACATCTTCGGGCTGGAGCCGCGCGGCGACATCCTGCAGCGCGTCGTGCGTTGGCAGCGCGCCAAGGCACAGGCCGGCACCCACTCGGTGCTGGGCAAGTCGGACGTCAGCTACTCGACCAAGAAGATCTATCGCCAGAAGGGCACCGGCGGCGCACGCCACGGCTCCCGCAAGGCGCCGACCTTCCGTCATGGCGGCGTCTACAAGGGTCCGACCCCGCGGTCGCACGCTTTCGATCTGCCCAAGAAGGTCCGTGCCCTGGGTCTGCGTCACGCGCTGTCGGCGAAGGCCACCGCGGGTGAACTGGTCATCATCGAGGATCTGAACCTCGCTGATGCCAAGACCGCAGCCGTCGCCAAGGCCGTCCGTGAGAACGGCTGGAAGCGCGTGCTTGTGATCGACGGTGCCGAAGTGAACGAGAACTTCGCCCGTGCCGCCCGCAACATCGAAGGCGTGGACATCCTGCCGTCGATGGGTGCCAACGTGTATGACATCCTCAAGCGTGATACCCTGGTCATCACGCGCGCCGGTGTCGAAGCTCTGGAGGCTCGTCTGAAATGAGCGCGAAAGCAGAACATTACGACGTGATCGTCAAGCCGATCATCACCGAGAAGGCCACCATGACGTCCGAGAACAACGGCGTCGTGTTTCAGGTCGCCAAGGACTCGAACAAGCCGCAGATCAAGCAGGCCGTCGAGGCCCTGTTCGGCGTCAAGGTGAAGGCGGTCAACACTACCATCACCAAGGGCAAGCAGAAGCGCTTCCGCGGCCAGCTGGGTCGTCGCAGCGACGTCAAAAAGGCCTATGTGACGCTGGAAGCCGGCAGCACCATCGACGTTTCGACCGGTCTCTGATAACCGGACGCGATCTGGCGGCCCCGGCATTCCGGGGCCGCCGCAATTGACTGAAACGGACCACCCTGGTCCAAAGCAACGGAAGACAGAAAGATGGCATTGAAGTCGTACAAACCGACGACGCCTGGCCAGCGTGGGCTGGTTCTGATCGACCGTTCGGAGCTTTGGAAAGGTCGCCCGGTCAAGAGCCTCACCGAGGGTCTGACCAAGAAAGGCGGCCGGAACAACACCGGACGGATCACCATGCGGCGCCAAGGCGGCGGCGCGAAACGCCTGTATCGCATCGTCGATTTCAAGCGCACCAAGTTCGACATGGCCGGCACGGTCGAGCGGATCGAGTACGATCCCAACCGCACCGCCTTCATCGCGCTGATCAAGTACGAAGACGGCGAGCAGACCTATATCCTGGCACCGCAGCGTCTGGCCATCGGCGACAAGGTCGTCGCGGGTTCCAAAGTCGACGTGAAGCCGGGCAACGCCATGCCCTTCAGCGGCATGCCCATCGGCACGATCGTCCACAACGTAGAGCTGAAGCCCGGCAAGGGCGGCCAGATCGCGCGTTCGGCTGGCACCTATGCCCAGTTCGTGGGCCGTGACGGCGGCTATGCCCAGATCCGCCTGTCCTCGGGCGAGCTGCGCCTGGTCCGTCAGGAGTGCATGGCGACCATCGGCGCCGTGTCGAATGCCGACCATTCGAACCAGAACCTCGGCAAGGCCGGCCGCAACCGCCACAAGGGCATCCGCCCGAGCGTCCGCGGTGTCGCCATGAACCCGATCGACCACCCGCATGGTGGTGGTGAGGGCCGCACCTCGGGTGGCCGCACGCCGGTCACGCCCTGGGGTAAGGACACCAAGGGCAAGAAGACCCGCAGCAACAAGGCGACCGACAAGTACATCTTGCGTTCGCGTCACGCGAAGAAGAAGGGGCGCTGACCTATGGCACGTTCTGTTTGGAAAGGCCCCTTTGTTGACGCCTATGTGCTCAAGAAAGCCGAGAAGGCCCGTGAGTCGGGAAAATCCGACGTCATCAAGATCTGGTCGCGTCGCTCGACCATCCTGCCGCAATTCGTCGGCCTGACCTTTGCCGTCTACAACGGGCACAAGCACATCCCCGTGAACGTCAGCGAAGAGATGATCGGTCAGAAATTCGGTGAATATTCGCCCACGCGCACCTATTACGGGCACGCCGCGGACAAGAAAGCCAAGAGGAAGTAATCGTCATGGGTAAGGAAAACAATCCGCGCCGCGTGGCGGAGAACGAGGCCTTCGCCAAGACGAAGATGCTTCGCACCTCGCCGCAGAAGCTGAACCTGGTGGCTCAGCTGATCCGCGGCAAGAAGGTCGACAAGGCTCTGGCCGACCTAACCTTCTCGCACAAGCGCATCGCCGGCGACGTGAAGAAGTGCCTTCAGTCCGCCATCGCGAACGCCGAGAACAACCACGGTCTGGACGTCGACAACCTGGTCGTCGCCGAGGCCTGGGTCGGCAAGAACCTGGTGATGAAGCGTGGCCGTCCGCGGGCACGTGGCCGCTTCGGCAAGATCATGAAGCCGTTTTCGGAAATCACCATCAAGGTGCGCCAAGTCGAGGAGCAAGCATAATGGGTCAGAAGGTCAATCCGATCGGCATGCGCCTCCAGGTCAACCGCACCTGGGACAGCCGCTGGTACGCCGACGACAAGGACTATGGCAATCTGCTGCTTGAAGACCTGAAGATCCGGGACTTCATCCGCACCGAGGCCAAGCAGGCCGGCATCAGCCGCGTCATCATCGAGCGCCCCCACAAGAAGTGCCGCGTGACCATTCACGCAGCGCGTCCCGGTGTCATCATCGGCAAGAAGGGTGCGGACATCGAGACCCTGCGCAAGAAGCTGGCGAACTTCACCGACAGCGAACTGCACCTGAACATCGTCGAAGTGCGCAAGCCCGACGTCGATGCGCAACTGGTCGCCGAGTCGATCGCTCAGCAGCTGGAGCGTCGCGTGTCGTTCCGCCGCGCGATGAAGCGTTCGGTCCAGAACGCGATGCGCATGGGTGCCCTGGGCATCCGCGTGAACGTCGCCGGCCGTCTGGGCGGTGCCGAGATCGCGCGGACCGAGTGGTATCGCGAGGGCCGCGTGCCCCTGCATACCCTGCGGGCCGACATCGACTATGCACTCTGCGAAGCCACGACCCCGTACGGGATCATCGGCGTGAAGGTGTGGATCTTCAAGGGCGAGATCATGGAACATGATCCCCAGGCCCATGATCGCCGCGCTGCCGAGGCCCAGGAAGGTCCGGCCCCCCGTGGTCCGCGCCGCGACGCCCGGTAAGGAGTAGAAAACAATGCTGCAACCGAAACGGACCAAGTTCCGCAAACAGCACAAGGGCCGTATCCACGGCGAGGCAAAGGGCGGTTTCGACCTGAACTTTGGCTCGTTCGCCCTGAAGGCAACCGAACCGGAGCGCGTCACCGCGCGCCAGATCGAGGCGGCCCGCCGCGCGATCACCCGTCACATGAAGCGTCAGGGCCGGGTCTGGATCCGGATTTTCCCGGACGTTCCGGTGTCGTCCAAGCCCACCGAGGTCCGGATGGGTAAGGGCAAGGGTTCCGTCGACTTCTGGGCGGCCCGGGTGCATCCCGGCCGGATCATGTTCGAGATCGACGGCGTGAACGACACCATCGCCCGCGAGGCCCTGCGCCTCGGCGCGATGAAGCTGCCGGTCCTGACCCGCATCGTCGCACGCGAAGACTGGTAAGCGTCGGCCCGCCGGGCCAGCGCGAAAGGGGGCCCCGCCGAGCGATCGGCGGGGCCCCTGCCTTTTCCCGCAAACGGGCTTGCCAAACGGGCGTTCAGCCTGTATGCGCAGGCCTTCATCACGAAACTCCACCGGAATCAGGGTGGCCCTGGCGACAGGGGCTCTCCGGTGATGTTGAAAGGAAGACGCGTCATGGACGCCACCGAACTGAAGTCGAAGACGCCCGACCAGCTGAAGGATCAGCTGGTTGCGCTGAAAAAAGAGGCCTTCAACCTGCGCTTTCAGCAGGCGACCGGCCAGCTGGAAAGCACCGCACGCATGCGCACCGTCCGTCGCGACGTGGCCCGCGTGAAGACGATTCTGAACCAGAAAGCGGCCGAAGCCGCGGCCTCGAACTAAGGAGCCCGGCCCATGCCCAAACGTATCCTGCAAGGCCGCGTCACCAGCGACAAGAACGAACAGACGATCACCGTCCTGGTCGAGCGCCGCTTCAAGCATCCCGTGCTGCACAAGATTGTGCGCTCGTCGAAGAAATACCGCGCGCATGACGCGCAGAACCAGTTCAAGATCGGGGACACCGTTCGCATCGTCGAATGCGCCCCGATCTCGAAGACGAAACGCTGGACTGTCCTGACGGACGAAGCGGTCAACGCCTGAAGTCCATCATTACAGATCAGAAATGATCGAAACCCTGGGGCCGCAGTCGGCGGTCCCCAAAGGTCGGGAGAAACCAAATGATCCAGATGCAGACCAATCTGGATGTTGCTGATAACTCGGGCGCTCGCCGGGTTCAGTGCATCAAGGTCCTGGGTGGTTCGCACCGTCGCTATGCGTCGGTGGGCGACATCATTGTCGTGTCCGTGAAGGAAGCCATCCCCCGGGGCCGGGTGAAGAAAGGTGACGTCCGCAAGGCCGTCGTCGTTCGCACCGCCAAGGAAGTGAATCGCGAAGACGGAACCTCGATCCGCTTCGACCGCAATGCCGCCGTCATCCTGAACAACCAGGGCGAACCGGTCGGCACCCGTATCTTCGGGCCGGTCGTGCGCGAGCTGCGTGCGAAGAACTTCATGAAGATCATCTCGCTTGCACCGGAGGTGCTGTGATGGCTGCCAAGCTGAAGAAGGGCGACAAGGTCGTCGTGCTGGCCGGCAAGGACAAGGGCAAGCAGGGTGAGATCACCGCTGTCATGCCCAAGGACAACAAGGCCATCGTGGACGGCGTGAACGTCGCCATCCGCCACACCAAGCAGTCCCAGAACAGCCAGGGCGGCCGCGTGTCGAAGGCCATGCCGATCGACCTGTCGAACCTGTCGCTGATGGACAAGAACGGCAAGGCAACCCGCGTCGGCTTCCGCATGGAAGACGGCGGCAAGGTCCGCTTTGCCAAGACCACGGGAGACGTGATCTGATGCTGGACGACGCCAAGTACACGCCCCGCCTGCGCGCGGTGTTCACCGACACCATCAGGGCCGCGCTGAAGGAAGAGTTCAGCTACAAGAACGACATGCAGATCCCGCGTCTGGACAAGATCGTCCTGAACATGGGTGTCGGCGAAGCCGTCAAGGACACCAAGAAGGTCAAGCAGGCGGCCGACGAGCTGTCGCTGATCGCCGGTCAGAAGGCCATCATCACCTATGCCAAGAAGTCGATCGCCGGCTTCCGCGTGCGTGAGGAGATGCCGCTTGGCTGCAAGGTGACCCTGCGCGGCGACCGCATGTACGAATTCCTGGACCGCCTGATCAACATCGCGCTGCCCCGCGTCCGCGACTTCCGCGGCGTGAAGCCGACGTCGTTCGACGGTCGCGGCAACTATGCGATGGGCCTGAAAGAGCACATCGTTTTCCCGGAAATCAACTTCGACAAGGTCGACGAAGTTCTGGGGATGGACATCATCATCTGCACCACCGCGACGACCGACGCGGAAGCGAAGTCGCTGTTGAAGCATTTCAACATGCCGTTCACCAGCTGATCGCGGAGGGAAAGAAGATATGGCAAAGAAATCCATGATCGAGCGCGAGAACAAGCGCGCACGTCTGGTCAAGCAATACGCTGCAAAGCGTGCTGAACTGAACGAGGTCATCAAGGACCAGTCCCGCCCGATGGAAGAGCGGTTCAAGGCCACGCTGAAGCTGGCCGAACTGCCGCGCAACTCGTCGGCGACGCGCCTGCACAACCGGTGCCAACTGACCGGTCGTCCGCATGCGTATTACCGCAAACTGAAACTGTCGCGGATCATGCTGCGCGAGCTCGGCTCGCACGGTCAGATCCCCGGCCTGGTCAAGTCCAGCTGGTAAGGGGGCACATACCATGATGAACGATCCTCTCGGCGATATGCTGACCCGCATCCGCAATGCGCAGATGCGCGGCAAATCGACCGTCCGCACCCCCGCCTCCAAGCTGCGTGCCTGGGTTCTGGACGTGCTGAAGAACGAAGGTTACATCCGCGGCTACGAGGAAGTGACCACCACCGAGGGCCACAAGGAGCTGGAAATCGGGCTGAAGTACCACGACGGAACCCCGGTCATCCGGGAACTGTCGCGCGTGTCGAAGCCAGGTCGCCGGGTCTATGCCGGGTCCAAGGAAATCCCGCAGGTCCGTCAGGGTCTGGGCGTCTCGATCGTCTCGACTCCCAAGGGCGTCATGTCGGATGCAGCGGCTCGCAATGCCAATGTTGGCGGCGAAGTCCTCTGCACCGTGTTCTAAGGAGGGCAGAATGTCTCGTATTGGTAAGAAGCCGGTCGAACTGCCCAAGGGCGTGACGGCCGAGATCAAGGGTCAGACCATCGAAGTGAAGGGGCCGAAGGGCACCCGTCATTTCACGGCGACCGATGATGTGGATCTGGTGCTGGAAGACGGCTCCGTCGCGGTCAAGCCGCGCGGAACGTCCAAGCGTGCGCGCCAGCAGTGGGGGATGACCCGCTCGATGATCGAGAACCTGACCGTGGGCGTGTCCACCGGGTTCAAGAAGGAGCTGGAGATCCAGGGTGTGGGTTACCGCGCCAACATGCAGGGCAAGGACCTGAAGTTGGCTCTGGGCTACTCGCATGACGTGATCTTCGAGGTGCCGGAAGGCGTCACGGTGTCGTCTCCGAAGCAGACCGAAATCGTTGTGGAAGGCATTGACCAGCAGCTTGTTGGCCAGGTCGCAGCGAACATCCGCGAGTGGCGCAAGCCCGAGCCCTACAAGGGCAAGGGTATTCGCTACAAGGGCGAGTTCGTGTTCCGCAAGGAAGGCAAGAAGAAGTAAGGGGCGCATGAAATGGCACTGAAAAAGCAAGAGCTGTTCCAGAAGCGCCGCCTGCGCGTTCGGAACAAGCTGCGGGCGATGTCGAACGGCCGTCCGCGGATGTCGATCCACCGGTCCTCGAAGAACATCTTCGTGCAGGTGATCGACGACCTGAAGGGCGTGACCCTGGCTTCGGCTAGCACGCTGGAGAAGGACCTGGGCCTGATCGGCAAGAACAACGTCGAGGCTGCGGCTAAGATCGGTTCGACCATCGCCGAGCGTGCGAAAGCCGCTGGCGTGGAAGAAGTCGTGTTCGACCGCGGCGGCTTCATCTTCCACGGCAAGGTCAAGGCTTTGGCCGACGCCGCCCGTGAAGGTGGTCTGAAGTTCTGATCCTGCGGACGGCGCACGCCCCAGTGGCGGCGCCGTCCCGATGATCCGGGAGCATCCGTTCACCGGGATCGATACAACCGGCGCCGCGCGCGCCCGCGTACAAGGAATGCCTCATGGCAGAACGTGACAACAACCGCCGGGGCGGTCGCAACGACCGCGAAGAGAACCCGGAATTCCAGGACCGCCTGGTTGCCATCAACCGCGTGTCCAAGACGGTCAAGGGCGGCAAGCGCTTTGGCTTTGCGGCACTCGTCGTCGTCGGTGACCAACGCGGCCGCGTCGGTTTCGGCAAGGGCAAGGCCAAAGAGGTCCCCGAGGCGATCCGCAAGGCGACCGAGCAGGCCAAGCGCGGCCTGATCCGCGTCCCTCTGCGTGACGGCCGTACCCTGCACCACGACATCGAAGGTCGTCATGGCGCCGGCAAGGTCATCATGCGCACGGCCGTCGCCGGTACCGGCATCATCGCAGGCGGCCCGATGCGCGCCGTGTTCGAGATGCTGGGCGTGCAGGACGTCGTGGCCAAGTCGCAGGGGTCGCAGAACCCCTACAACATGATCCGTGCCACCCTGGACGGTCTGAAGAAAGAGTCGAGCCCCCGCAGCGTCGCGACCCGTCGCGGCAAGAAAGTGGCCGACATCCTGCCCTCGAACGACAAGCCGGCTGACGCCGCTGTCGAAGCGTAAGGAGCGAGACGCATGGCAACCATCGTCGTCAAGCAGATCGGATCGCCGATCCGCCGCCCCAAGGACCAGCTGGCTACCCTGAAGGGCCTTGACCTGAACAAAATGAACCGCACCCGCGAACTGGAGGATACCCCCTCCGTGCGCGGCATGGTCAACAAGATCCCGCACCTGGTGGCGATCATCGAAGAAAAGGCCTGATCCCCCGCGGTCAGGACAGTGAAACGCCCCGCCATTGCGGGGCGTTTTGCGTTTCAGCGCTATTCGCGGCAGGCATAGAGCGTGCCGCCCACCGCCACGACCGATACCGCAGCCCCGGTCAGCAGCACCGGAGAGGCCGCGACCGCCGCTGCCGCACCGCCAAGCGAGGCCAGGGCCCCGGACACCGCCGTGCCCGCGCCGCTGAGGATCACGGCCCCGGACGCATCGGGCAGCGCCTGCAGCCCCTGCACTGACCGTCGGGCCGCGGCACCCGACAGCGCCCCCGCGGCGGCGGTCGTCTGGTTCACGCGGCGGCAGACGGCGCGGGTCTGGCTGCGGCACACGCCCCAGGCATCCCGCGCCCCCAGGTCATAGCCCATCACCGATTCGCTGGCCTTGTCGAAGCGGAGGCAGAAGGGCAGGCGTTCCTCGTCCGTCAGTTCGGGCGTCAGGCTGCGCAGGACGACATAGCTGGGGCAGTCGTGGCGCCCGATGCGGGTGGCAAGCTGTTCGCGGCGCGAATAGGTGTCCGACAGCCGCGCCTCGGCCTTGTCATAGCCCATGACGACATCGCGGTCATTGATGCGGGCGGTGCAGAAGGTCGGCTCTGCCTCCTGCGCGGCGACGGGCGCGGCCGGCAGGGCGGAGAGCAGGGCAAGGACGGGGATCAGGGCAAGGCGGGGCATGGCAACTTCCGGTAGTATCGGGGATGGCCCATGCGTGGGGCAGGGGGGCGCGCCACTCAAGACACAAGATGGTGTCGGGCGTGATTGGCAACGCCCCTGTGGCGGGATCGCTTGAAAGATGCGGGCATTGCGCGTATAGGGCCCCGGTGCTCAATGGCACAGTGATTCAACAAGCAAGAAAAGCCGTGGCCCCCTGTTTCGCTTCGAGGGAGTGTCCGGCAAGGAGAAGCGACATGAAACTGCATGAAATCCGCGACAATGATGGCGCGAACCGCTCGAAGAAGCGCGTTGCGCGTGGTCCGGGCTCGGGCAAGGGCAAGACCGCCGGCCGGGGTATCAAGGGCCAGAAGTCGCGTTCGGGCGTCGCCCTGGGCGGATACGAAGGCGGCCAGATGCCGCTGTACCGCCGCCTGCCCAAGCGCGGCTTCAGCAAGCCGAACGCAAAGTCGTTCGCCGTCGTGAACCTGGGCCAGATCCAGGGCTTCATCGATGCGGGCAAGATCGACGGCAAGGCAGAGCTGACCGAAGACGCGCTGGTCGCATCGGGTCTGGTCCGCCGCAAGCTGGACGGCATCCGTCTGCTGGCCACGGGCGAGCTGAAGTCGGGCATGACCATCACCGTCACCGGTGCCTCGAAAGCCGCGATCGACGCGGTCGAGAAGGCGGGCGGCAAGGTCAACCTGCCGGCAGCGCGCGAAGCGGCGGCCGAATAAGCTGTTGAAGGGGGCTTTCCTGCCCCATAGATAGCATCTAGGTTTTCAGGCGCCGCCGGTCCCCGCGAAAACGGGTCGGCGGCGCTGTCATGACACGGGACATAAACAGCATGGCGTCAGCCGCAGAACAGATGGCCGCGAACCTCTCCTGGGGGCAGCTCGGCAAGGCCACGGAACTTCGCCAGCGGATCTGGTTCACGATCGGCGTGCTGATCATGTACCGCATCGGCACCTATATTCCGGTGCCCGGCATCGACGGCGCGGCGCTGCGCAACTTCATGGAGCAGGCCTCGACGGGCATCGGCGGCATGCTGTCCATGTTCACCGGCGGCGCGCTTGGCCGGATGGGTGTCTTTGCCCTTGGCATCATGCCCTACATCTCGGCCTCGATCATCGTGCAGCTGCTGACCTCGATGGTCCCGTCGCTGGAGCAGCTGAAGAAGGAAGGCGAGACCGGCCGCAAGAAGATCAACCAGTACACCCGCTACGGCACCGTGGCGCTGGCGCTGTTCCAGGCATACGGCCTGGCACGCAGCCTGGAGGCCGGCGGCCTGGCGCATGAACCCGGCCTGTTCTTCCAGGCATCGGTGGTCATCACCCTGGTCGGCGGAACCATGTTCCTGATGTGGCTGGGCGAACAGATCACCGCACGCGGCGTCGGCAACGGCATCTCGCTGATCATCTTCGTGGGCATCCTGGCCGAAATCCCGGCCGCGCTGGCCACCTTCTTCCAGCAGGGCCGCACGGGCGCCATCTCGACCCCGGTGATCCTGTTCGTGATCGTGATGCTGGTGGCGATCATCGCCTTCGTCGTGTTCATGGAACGCGCGCTGCGCAAGATCCGCATCCAGTATCCCCGGCGCCAGGTCGGCATGAAGGTCTATGACGGTCAGACCAGCCACCTGCCGGTCAAGGTGAACCCCGCGGGCGTGATCCCGGCGATCTTCGCCAGCTCACTGCTGCTGCTGCCGATCACCATCTCGACCTTCTCGGGGAACGAGACCGGTCCGATCATGTCGGTGATCCTGGCCTATTTCGGGCCCGGCCAACCGCTGTACCTGCTGTTCTTCGCGGCGATGATCGTGTTCTTCACGTATTTCTACACGCAGAACGTCTCGTTCAAGACCGATGACGTGGCCGAGAATCTGAAGAACCAGGGCGGCTTCATTCCGGGCATCCGTCCGGGCAAGCGGACCCAGGACTATCTTGATTACGTGGTGAACCGCCTGCTGGTGATCGGCTCTGCCTATCTGGCACTGGTGTGTCTGATGCCCGAGATCCTGCGCGACCAGTTCTCGATCCCGGTCTATCTGGGCGGAACTTCGGTTCTGATCGTGGTGTCGGTGACGATGGACACGATCAACCAGGTTCAGAGCCACCTGCTGGCGCACCAGTACGAGGGGCTGATCGAAAAATCCCAGCTGCGCGGCAAGCGCAAGCCGGGTACCGCCAAGCCGCGCCGCCTGCCGTCGCGCCGCTGAGGGCGCGACCGTACCGACGACACGACAAGGCCGCATCAATGGCCACCTGAGGGGGACAGACGCCATGACCATCAACATCATCCTGTTGGGGCCGCCGGGTGCCGGCAAGGGAACCCAAGCCGGGCGCCTTGTGGCCGACAAGGGCCTTGTCCAGCTGTCCACCGGGGACATGCTGCGTGCCGCCCGGTCGTCGGGGACCGAAATGGGCCGCCGCGTCGCTGAGGTCATGGACCGGGGCGAACTGGTCACGGACGAGATCGTCATCGGCCTGATCCGCGAGCAGCTTGAGAAGGGCGGCAAGGGCTTCATCTTCGACGGCTTCCCCCGGACGTTGGCTCAGGCGGATGCCTTGGGGCGCCTTCTGGCCGAATCCGGCATGGCGCTGGATGCGGTGATCGAGCTGCAGGTCGATGACGAGGCCTTGGTCGGACGGATCGTCAAGCGCGCCGAGGAATCGCGCGCCGCTGGTCAGCCGGTGCGCCGCGACGACACCCCCGAGGTCTTTGCCGACCGCCTGCGCGAATACTACAAGAAGACCGCGCCGCTCTTGGGATACTACTACGCCAAGGGCAACCTGCAGACCGTCGACGGCATGGCACCGATGGAGCAGGTCGCCGCCCAGATCGCGGCAAAGCTGCCTGCTTGACGACGCGGCGATCTGCCGCTAGTTCACGTCATCTCGCAAGAGAATCACCCGGATCGCGGGTGGACCATCGATTTGGCCCGGAGGCACAGCTTTCGGGCCTTGCGTTGTGAAAAAAGGTTCCGGCGTTACGGAACCGCAACTGAAAAGGAAAACGCGTGGCTCGTATTGCTGGCGTCAACATTCCGACGGGGAAACGCGTCCCCATCGCTCTGACCTATATCCACGGCATCGGCGACCTGTACGCCGCTCAGATCTGCGAAGCGACTGGCATCGACACGTCGCGCCGCATCAACGATCTGTCGGACGCAGAAGTCCTGGCCATCCGCGAATACATCGATGCCAACCTGACCGTCGAGGGCGACCTGCGCCGCGAAGTCCAGATGAACATCAAGCGCATGATGGACCTGGGCTCATATCGCGGTCTTCGCCACCGTCGCGGCCTTCCGGTCCGCGGTCAGCGCACGCATACCAATGCGCGCACCCGCAAGGGCCCGGCCAAGCCGATCGCCGGCAAGAAGAAATAAGGGGCAAGCGACATGGCACGTGACAAGACCCGCATGAAGCGCAAGGAACGCAAGAACATCGCCACCGGCGTTGCGCATGTGAACTCCAGCTTCAACAACACCAAGATCCTGATCTCGGACGTCCAGGGCAACGCCATCGCTTGGTCCTCGGCCGGCACGATGGGCTTCAAGGGTTCGCGCAAATCGACCCCTTACGCCGCCCAGATGGCTGCCGAAGATGCCGGCCGCAAGGCGCAGGAACACGGCGTCCGCACGCTGGACGTCGAAGTCCAGGGCCCCGGTTCGGGCCGCGAATCGGCTCTGCGCGCGCTGGCCGCTGCCGGCTTCAACATCACGGCCATCCGTGACGTGACGCCGATCGCGCATAACGGCTGCCGCCCGCCCAAGCGCCGTCGCGTCTGATCCTGGATCATCATTGACCGGCCCGTGCGTCCGCGCATGGGCCGGACTTTCGCATTTCACCTCGGGCGTTTCCGGCCACGGTCATGGGCAGGAAGCAAGTATGGAGGAAAATCCATGATCCACAAGAACTGGGCCGAACTGATCAAGCCGACTCAGCTGGTCGTCAAGCCGGGCGCCGACGCGACCCGCACGGCCACCCTGGTCGCCGAGCCGCTGGAGCGGGGCTTCGGCCTGACGCTTGGCAACGCGCTACGCCGGGTGCTGATGTCGTCACTGCAGGGCGGTGCCATCACGGCCGTGCAGATCGACAACGTCCTGCACGAGTTCAGCAGCGTCGCCGGCGTCCGCGAGGACGTGACCGACATCGTGCTGAACCTGAAGGGCGTCACGCTGAAGATGGACGTCGAGGGCCCCAAGCGCCTGACGCTGTCCGCCAAGGGTCCGGGCGAGGTTAAGGCCAGCGACATCCAGGAAACGGCCGGCATCACGGTTCTGAACCGTGACCACGTCATCTGCCATCTGGATGACGGCGCCGAGTTGAACATGGAACTGACCGTGCAGACGGGCAAGGGCTATGTCGCTGCCGACAAGAACCGTCCCGAGGATGCTCCCATCGGCCTGATCCCGATCGACGCGATCTTTTCTCCGGTCAAGCGCGTCAGCTATGAGGTGCAGCCCACCCGTGAGGGCCAGGTGCTGGACTATGACAAGCTGACCATGAAGATCGAGACCGACGGGTCGCTGACGCCGGAAGACGCCGTGGCCTATGCCGCGCGCATCGTTCAGGATCAGCTGTCCGTGTTCGTCAACTTCGACGAGCCGGAAGCCGCGAACCGCCAGGACAGCGACGATGGCCTGGAATTTGATCCGCGCCTGCTGAAGAAGGTCGACGAGCTTGAGCTGTCGGTCCGCTCGGCGAACTGCCTGAAGAACGACAACATTGTCTATATCGGCGACCTGATCCAGAAGACCGAGGCAGAGATGCTGCGGACCCCGAACTTCGGCCGCAAGTCCTTGAACGAGATCAAGGAAGTGCTGTCGGGCATGGGCCTGCATCTGGGCATGGACGTGGTCGACTGGCCGCCGGAAAACATCGAGGACCTGGCCAAGCGTTTCGACGACCAGTTCTGAGATCACGGCGGGGGGTGACCCCCGCTGACTACCGGGCATCTGCCCCAAGGAGAGCGGCCCGCACGCATGGGCCGCCGGACAAAGCAAAACACGCTGTAGGAGATCATCATGCGTCACGCCCGTGGCTATCGCCGCCTCAACCGTACCCACGAACACCGCAAGGCGCTGTTCGCCAACATGTCCGGCTCGCTGATCGAGCACGAGCAGATCAAGACCACCTTGCCGAAAGCCAAGGAACTGCGTCCGATCGTCGAGAAGCTGATCACGCTGGCCAAGCGTGGCGATCTGCACGCCCGCCGTCAGGCGAACGCCCAGCTGAAGCAGGACATGCATGTCGCCAAGCTGTTCGACGTTCTGGGTGAGCGTTACAAGGACCGCCAGGGTGGCTATGTCCGCATCATGAAGGCCG
Organism: Paracoccus marcusii; assembly: GCF_028621715.1. Taxonomy (NCBI): domain Bacteria; kingdom Pseudomonadati; phylum Pseudomonadota; class Alphaproteobacteria; order Rhodobacterales; family Paracoccaceae; genus Paracoccus; species Paracoccus marcusii. The sequence continues at coordinate 1,631,857 of NZ_CP117466.1, forward strand.
GCTTCCGCTATGGCGACATGGCGCCGATGGCGATCATCGAACTGGTCGACCGCGACACCAGCGCCAAGGGTGCCGCCGACCGTGCGCGCCTGGAATCGGAATTCACTGCCGAAGACTGATCGCGCAGCCCGGATGGGCCAGTGATTTAGACCCCGTCGCAAGAGATTGCGGCGGGGTTTGCTAATTTAGCACAGCCAAAACGCGTTGACGTAGAGGAACGAAAAATTCTTCACCTTCCGCGAGTGGCTTCGCGTATGTATCATCCACGGACGGAATGTTGGTGAGCGAAGCGCCGATTCCGCGAGGGAGGGTGATGTATTTTATCGCGAAGCCGAGGACGTTAACCAAATCGAAACTTCGATGGGTCACAACTTGTTTGAACCTTGACCTCAATCATTTCAACATATCCAAAAAGCCATGTCATCTCGTGCAGACATAAATGCAGATCTCCGAAAGCTGGGCAAGCATGCCCTGTCCGGCTATTTCGTGGGGCTGCATATCCGTTTCGCTGCACCGCTGATGCAGTTTCAGACCTATGACGAAAAATGGTCGGAATTCTATTCCCAGAACGGCTATGCCCTGCGCGATCCGACAATCGCCTGGGGGTTCTCGACGACCGGCGCCTGCCGGTGGTCCGCGCTGCCGATCCCAGACCCGTTCAACATCCTCAAGGATGCCGCCGATCACGGGCTGATCTTCGGTCTGACCGTGTCCCACGGTCCGATCGCATCGCGCACCATCGCGTCCTTCGCGCGCGCTGATCGCGAACTTTCCGATGCCGAGATCGAGGAGATCTCGACCACGGTACGGCGGCTTCACGACATGACCGAGCCGCCTGCGAGCCTGACAAAGGCTCAGAAAGAAGCCCTTCGATGCATTGCGGAGGGGGATCGTCATGCAGCAGCGGCTGCCAAGCTTGGCATTACCGAAAGCGCGTTCAAGGCAAGGTTGATTTCTGTCCGGGAACGCCTGAAGGCGCGGACGACCGCCGAGGCGCTGCAGAGGGCCAAGGAATACCGTTTGCTGTAGATGTGTCGCCCAAGGGGTCCGCGAGGCGAGGAAGGGTGCCCTCACACCCCAGGAGTATCAGATGCAGACGACAACACTTTCTTTTTCAAATCTTCACAACCACGGCGAATTGTTTGCCAACCTGTTTCGCGCCCGCAAGCAGAGCTTCATTATCCAGAAGAACTGGGATTTGCCCGAATCCGAGGATATGGAGTTCGACCAGTACGACACCCCGCAAAGCCGCTGGATCGCCATCCATGACCGGACCGAGGTTCTGGCCGGAATCCGCCTGACCCCGACGACCGCGCGCTGCGGCATCTATTCCTACATGATCCGCGACGCGCAGGAGGGGATCCTGGGCGGCAGCATTCCCCAGGACCTGCTGTTCGAGAAGGCGCCCGTCGACCCGCATGTGTGGGAATGCTCGCGCGTGTTCGTCAGCCACTCCATCCCGCAGATGTACCGGCGCAAGGTGCACTTCAAGATGGTCGAGGCGATGACCGGATCGGCCCGTGACATGGGCGCGACCAAGCTGATCGCGCTGACCGGGTCGAACTGGCCGCGCTGGTACGGTCGCTGCGGCCTGTCCGCCGTCGCCCTGGGGCGTCCGCTGTTCATCGACGACGGCGAGTTCCAGTGCGTGGCGATCGACCTGGCCACCAAGATGCACTGACTGTCGATGGCCCTGCGAACAGGGCTGTCGCGCCTGCCCGGACATGCCTAGAATGGGCGCATCATGGCAGATCTGTTCGATACCGCACCGCAGGCAGACCCCCCGTCCGGGACGGGGGCAAGGCCGCTGGCCGACCGCATCCGACCCGCCCGCCTGTCCGAGGTCATCGGTCAGGCGAAGGTGCTGGGCCCCGACGGGCCGCTTGGCAGCATGCTGGCATCGGGCAGCCTGTCGTCGCTGATCCTGTGGGGCCCGCCGGGCGTCGGCAAGACGACCATCGCCCGCCTGCTGGCGGACGAGACCGATCTGGCATTCGTGCAGATCAGCGCCATCTTTACCGGCGTGCCCGACCTGCGGAAGGTCTTTGACGCTGCCCGCCTGCGGCGCAGCCAGGGTCGCGCCACGCTGCTGTTCGTCGACGAGATCCACCGGTTCAACAAGGCGCAGCAGGACAGCTTTCTGCCGCATATGGAGGACGGCACGATCCTTCTGGTCGGCGCCACGACGGAGAACCCGTCCTTCGAGCTGAACGCCGCGGTCATGTCGCGGGCCCAGGTCGTCGTGCTGGAGCGTCTGACGCTGGCGGATCTGGAGCTGCTGGCGCAACGCGCGGAACGCGAGCTGGGACGCAAGCTGCCCCTGACGGCGCAGGCGCGCGACACCCTGCTGGAGATGGCCGATGGCGACGGCCGTGCCGCGCTGAACCTGATCGAGCAGGTGGCCGCCTGGAAGGTCGAGGGCAAGGTCGATCCCGACGCCTTGGCGAAACGTCTGAACAAGCGTGCGCCCAAGTACGACAAGTCGGGCGAGGAGCATTTCAACCTGATCTCGGCCCTGCACAAGTCGGTGCGGGGCAGTGACCCGGACGCCGCGCTGTACTGGCTGGCGCGCATGCTGGAGGGGGGAGAGGACCCGCGCTATCTGGCGCGGCGTATCACGCGCATGGCGATCGAGGATATCGGCCTGGCCGATCCTGCGGCCGCCCGGCACTGCCTGGATGCCTGGGCGCTGTACGAGCGGCTTGGTTCGCCCGAGGGGGAACTGGCCCTTGGCCAGGCGGTCATCTATCTGGCGCTGGCGCCGAAATCGAATGCTGGATACGCGGCCTACAAGAACGCGCGGGCCGAGGCCCGGCGCACCGGCAGCCTGATGCCCCCCGCCCATATCCTGAACGCGCCCACCAAGATGATGAAGGAGCAGGGATACGGCGCGGGCTATGCCTATGACCACGACGCCGAGGACGGGTTCAGCGGCCAGAACTATTTCCCTGACGGGCTGAAGCGCCCGGTCCTCTACACGCCCGTCGAACGCGGGTTCGAACGCGAACTGAAACGCCGCCTGGACTGGTTCGTCAGCCAGCGGCTGAAGCGCGGCGGTTGACTTTGCGCGCGCGGGGCCACACAGACGCGCGCATGAACCCCTTTCTGCAAGTCGCCGTTGGCGGGGCCCTTGGGGCGACCTGCCGCTATGCCATCTATCGCGTCATGCCGCTGGCATGGTCGGCGACGCTGCTGGTCAACGTGGCGGGCAGCTTTGCGATGGGGCTGCTGGCCGCATTGCTGGCGCACAGGCTGGGCAATGCCTGGGCGCCGTTCCTGCTGACCGGCGTGCTGGGGGGATTCACGACGTTTTCGGCCTTTTCGCTGGATGTGCTGACGTTGTGGGAACGGGGTCAGGGCGTCATGGCGCTGGCCTATGTGGGGCTTTCGGTCCTGCTGTCGCTGGCGGCCGTGATGGCCGGACTGGCCTTGGGACGAGGGATTTGGGCATGAGTGCCGTGCAGACCATCATTGTCGGCGACGACGACGCAGAGATGCGGCTGGATCGCTGGCTGAAGAAACGCTTTCCGCAGCTGTCGCAAGTGGCCATCGAGAAGATGTGCCGCAAGGGAGAGCTGCGCATCGACGGGGGGCGCGTCAAGGCCGCCATCCGCATCGCGCCGGGCCAGGAGGTCCGCGTGCCGCCGCTGCCCGAACCCGGCCCCGCGGCCGAACGGTCCGAACGCCCGCTTGGGCCGCGCGTGACCGACAGCGATGCCGAGATGATCCAGGCCGCCGTCCTGTGGAAGGACGAGCATATCATCGCGCTGAACAAGCCGCCGGGTCTGCCCAGCCAAGGCGGCAGCGGGCTGGGCGGGCGTCACGTCGACGGCCTGACCACCGCGCTGCTGTTCGGGTTCAAGGAGCGTCCCAAGCTGGTGCACCGGCTGGACAAGGACACGTCGGGCGTCCTGCTGCTGGCGCGGACCGACCGCATGGCGCGGGCCCTGTCCGAGGCGTTCCGGTCGCGCACCACGCGCAAGATCTATTGGGCGGCGGTGGCGGGCGTGCCGCATCCGCGGATGGGCACGATCCGCTATGGCCTGGTCAAGGGCGGGCAGGGCCGGGGAGGCGACAACGAGAAGATGATCGCCGTCCACCCCCGCGACATCGACGCGACCGAGGGCGCGAAACGCGCCACAACCGATTACGCCGTACTGGACGCGCTGGCCACGCGGGCCAGCTGGTGCGCGCTGGTACCGATCACGGGCCGCACCCATCAGCTGCGCGCACATATGGCCGAACTGGGCCATCCCATCGTGGGCGACGGCAAGTACGGCGGATCGGGGCAAGAGAATCTGGGCGATGGCTGGGGTGCCCAGCTGGGCGGAGAGATCAGCAAGAAGCTGCACCTGCACGCGCGCTCGATCACCTTCGACCATCCGATCACCAAGAAACGCATCACCATCACCGCGCCCTTGCCCGACCATATGGGCAGGACCTGGAAATCCGTCGGCTGGCACGAGAACGACGTGCCCGACGATCCGTTTGCGGATGACGCATGAGGCTGGTCGTCTTTGACGTCGACGGCACGCTGGTCGACAGCCAGAACCACATCACCCACGCGATGGGCTTTGCCTTCGACCAGGTCGGCCTGACGCCGCTGCCGAAATCGCAGGTCCTGTCCATCGTCGGGCTGTCGCTGCCCGTGGCGGTCGCCCAGCTGGCGCCCGACGTCGATGCGGACACGCAGGCGCGGATCGTGGCGGGCTACAAGGAAAGCTTCATGCGCGCGCGGCTGGACAGTGCCGCGCCGCTGTATCCGGGCGCGATGGAATGCCTTGACCGGCTGGCCGACCGCGACGACCTGCTGCTGGCGGTGGCGACGGGCAAGTCGCGCCGGGGCCTGGATGCGATGATCGCGGCGCACGGTCTGCAGGGGCGGTTCCTCAGCCTGCAGACGGCGGACGGGCATCCCTCCAAGCCGCATCCCTCGATGCTGCACGCGGCCCTGGCCGAGACGGGGACCGAGGCCGGGCGCGCCGTCATGGTCGGCGATACCAGCTTTGACATGGAGATGGCGCGGGCGGCCGGGCTGGCCGGTTTCGGCGTCAGCTGGGGCTATCACCCCGCGCATGCGCTGCAGGATGCCGGGGCGATCCGGATCCTGGACGATTTCACCGGACTGACAACGGCCATCGAGGAGTGGGCGGCATGAGCGAATGGAAGGCGCGCAGGTTCTGGACCGATGCGGACCTGCGACCCGCGGATGGCGGGTTCGAGATCATGCTGGACAGCCGCGTCCTGCGGACGCCCGGCAAGCACGCGCTGGTCCTGCCGAGCGAGGCGCTGGCCCGCGCCGTGGCCGACGAATGGCTGGCCCAGGGCGAGGTGATCGCGCCGCAGACCATGCCGCTGACCCGCGCCGTGAACTCTGCCGTAGAGAAGGTGGCCCCGCAATTCGATGCGGTCGCGGCCATGCTTGCCAATTATGGCGGCACCGATCTGCTGTCCTATCGGGCAACCGATCCGCAATCGCTGATCGACCTGCAGGCGCGCGAATGGGATCCGCTGATCGACTGGTCCGCCCGGCATCTGGACGCGCCGCTGCGGGTCACGCAGGGGGTGATTCCCATCGATCAGGACCAGGGTGCGCTGGACCGCCTGCATGCGCGTGTACGCGCGCAGGACCAGTGGGGGCTGACCGCGCTGCACGATCTGGTGACGATTCCAGGATCGCTGATCCTGGGCTTGGCGGTGATCGAGGGTCGCATCGACGGAGCCGAGGCGCACCGCCTGTCCCGCATCGACGAGGATTTCCAGGCCGAACGATGGGGCGCGGACGAAGAGGCGGCCGAGGCAGCCGAGGGCCGGCGCCTGTCCATACTTTCGGCAGAACGGCTGTGGAGCCTGTCCCGCCGGGGTTGAAAGCGCTTGCGCGACCGGACGGGGTTCTTGACGCGGCAACTTGTATCGGCACAATACCGCCTAATAGGACGGCAGCCGCTGTCGTGCTATGCCGACAAGGACCCCCCCGAAGGGTCCGCATCAGCGTTCGCGGACCGATCGGCCGCGGGCGCTCCAACACAGAGGTAACTATGAAAAAATCGGTTTTCCTGGGGACGGCGGCCGCGGCGACCCTGCTGGCAGGCATGGGCATGGCCCAGGAGGGGTCGACGCTGGCCCAGGTCAAGGAGCGCGGCGAACTGAACTGCGGCGTCAACACCGGCCTGGTCGGATTCGCGGCGCCCGACGCCAGCGGCAACTGGACCGGCTTTGACGTCGCGTTCTGCCGCGCGCTGGCCGCAGCCGTCCTGGGCGATCCCGCCAAGGTCAAATTCGTGCCGACCACCGGCCAGACGCGCTTTACCGCGCTGTCGTCGGGCGAGGTGGACGTCCTGGCCCGCAACTCGACCTGGACCTATTCGCGCGACACCGACCTGAAGCTGGATTTCATCGGGGTGAACTATTACGACGGCCAGGGCTTCATGGTCCGGTCCGATCTGGGCGTGACCTCGGCCAAGGAACTGGACGGCGCGACGATCTGCATCCAGACCGGCACCACGACCGAGCTGAACCTGGCCGACTATTTCCGCGCCAACAACATGACCTACACGCCCGTCAACATCGACAGCAATGCCGAGGGCGAGCAGCAGTACATGGCCGGCGCCTGCGACGCCTATACCACCGACGCGTCGGGCCTTGCGGCCACCCGTGCGGCCTTTGCCGACCCGGAAACCCACATCATCCTGCCCGAGATCATCTCCAAGGAACCGCTTGGGCCGGCCGTGCGCCACGGCGACAGCAACTGGGGCGACATCGCCCGCTGGACCCTGAACGCGCTGATCGCCGCCGAGGAATACGGCGTGACCTCGCGCAACATCGAGGAGCTGGTCCGGTCGTCCGAGAACCCCGAGGTCCAGCGCCTTCTGGGCACCACGGACGAGCTGGGCGCGATGATGGGCCTGGACGCCGAATGGGCGCGTCGCGCCATCCTGGCGGGCGGCAACTATGGCGAGATCTTTGCCGCCAACATCGGCGAGCAGACCCCGATCGGCCTGGCCCGCGGCCTGAACGCGCAATGGACCCAGGGCGGCCTGCTCTACGCACCGCCGTTCCGCTGATCGGCTGACACGACCGGGGGTCGGACCCATGACGGGCCCGGCCCCGACCCTCCATCAACGATAATCCTGCCCAAGCGAAAAACGGCGCAAAGCCGATGGCAGGCGACAGGGGTAAGAAAGATGACGGACATCCGGGCAACGGCGACACCGCCGTTCCGGCTGAGCATGCTGGTCAACGACCAGCGGTATCGGTCCCTGACATTTCAGGTCATCGTGTTCATTCTGGTCATGGCCGCCGCCTGGTGGCTGGTCGACAACACGATCCGCAACCTGGCCCTGATGGGCAAAAGCTTCGATTTCGGGTTCCTGTTCCAGCGCGCGGGCTATGACATCCCGCAGACGCCGATCCCCTATACCGCCGACGATTCGCACCTGCGCGCATCGGTCGTGGGCCTGCTGAACACGCTGATCGTGGCGGTGCTGGGCTGCATCGCGGCGACGGTCCTGGGCGTGATCGTGGGCGTGGCGCGGCTGTCCAAGAACTGGCTGTTCGCCCGGCTGATGACCGTCTTTGTCGAGATCTTCCGCAACATGCCGCTGCTGCTGTGGATCCTGATCGTCTATGCGATCTTCACCGAGATCCTGCCGCCGCCCAACGCCTTCCGGGGCGAGGCCGCGACATCGGGGATGATCCTCTTTGACCACGTGGCGCTGACGAACCGCTATACCGCGCTGCCCACGCTGGCGATGACGAACGATCCGGGCAGCCTGGACCTGGGCGCGCGCATCACCTTCAACTGGGCCACCATCGCCTTTGTCGTGGTGCTGGTCGGGGGGTGGTTCGCACGCCGCATGATCGCGTCCTGGGCGCAGGACGTGCAGGACCGCACCGGCAGCCGGCCCACCACCTGGTGGATGTCGCTGGCGGTGATGATCGTGCCGTCGCTGCTGCTGATCTGGTATTTCGGCCTGCATCTGGAGCCGCCCACGCTGCAGGGCTTCAACTTCACCGGTGGGCTGAACGTGTCGAACTCGCTGGTCGCGCTGTGGCTGGCGCTGACGCTGTACACCGCCGCCTTCATCGCCGAGATCGTGCGCGCCGGCATCCTGGCCGTCAGCCGCGGCCAGTCCGAGGCGGCATTCGCCCTGGGCCTGCGCCCGAACCGCACCATGAGCCTGGTGATCCTGCCGCAGGCGCTGCGCGTGATCATTCCGCCGCTGATCTCTCAGTACCTGAACCTGACCAAGAACAGTTCGCTGGCGATTGCCGTGGGCTACATGGACCTGCGCGGCACCCTGGGGGGGACCACGCTGAACCAGACCGGCCGCGAGCTGGAGGCCATCGTGCTGATGATGCTGACCTATCTGGCCCTCAGCCTGATCATTTCCGCCGGGATGAACGTCTTCAACGCCCGCGTCAAACTGAAGGAGCGGTGAGATGAGCGACACCCACGCCCAGACCGTGCCCTTCGTGCGCGACACCATGCTGCCCTCGGCCGCGCCGCCGGTCCGCGAATCGGGGGCGATCCGCTGGCTGCGGACGAACCTCTTCTCGGGGCCGGTCAACACGGTGCTGACCCTTCTGGGGGCGCTGATCATCTGGTTCCTGGTCTCGACCTTCTGGGACTGGTTCGCCCATTCGGTCTGGAACGCCTCCAGCCTGAACGAATGCCGCGCGATCATCGCGGCCACCTGGGGCGAGGGCGCCCGCGGCGCCTGTTTCGCGGTGATCCGCGAACGCTGGAACCAGTACGTCTTCGGCTTCTATCCGGTCGAGCTGTACTGGCGGCCCACGATGACCTTCGGCCTGCTGATGGTCGCGCTGGCGCCGGTGCTGTTCTCGGCCTCGCTGTCGATCCGCCGCGTGGTGCTGGGCATCACCGCCGTCGTCACGCTGTGGGCGATGGTCGTGCTGGGCGCACCGGCGGGCTGGCTGATCTTCGCGGCCGCGGTGCTTGTCGCGGGACTGGTCGCATCAGAGCGCAACATCAGCTGGATGCTGCCCTTCTCGCTGGTCTATCCGCTGCTGGGCGTATGGTTCCTGTGGGGCGGCACCCTCTGGGGGCCGATCTTCGTGCTGGTCGGGCCCCTGTTTGGCTGGCTTGCCTGGCGGGCGCTGTCGCGCGTCTCTCCGATGCTGGCGACGGTCGTGGCGATCCTGGTGACGGTGTTGTTCTGGCTGGTGCTGGCAGGTGACGCGGCCCGCGATGCCGAGGCGCTGCTGCCGCTGTCGATCGACGCGGTGCGGTCGGACCGTTTCGGAGGCTTCCTGCTGTCGCTGACCATCGGCGTGGCGGGCATCGCGCTGTCACTGCCCCTGGGCATCGTTCTGGCGCTGGCGCGTCAGTCGGACATGTTCCTGATCAAGTCGCTGGCGGTGATCTTCATCGAATTCATCCGCGGCGTGCCGCTGATCACGCTGCTGTTCGTGGCTTCGCTGCTGCTGAACTACTTCCTGCCCCCGGGCACCAATTTCGACATCATCCTGCGCGTCATCATCATGGTGACGATCTTCGCCGCCGCCTACATGGCCGAGGTGATCCGCGGCGGTCTGGCCGCGCTGCCCAAGGGGCAGTACGAGGCCGCCGATGCCCTGGGCCTGGACTACTGGAAGGCGCAGCGCCTGATCGTGCTGCCGCAGGCGCTGAAAATCTCGATTCCGGGAATCGTGTCGACCTTCATCGGCATGTTCAAGGACACGACGTTGGTGACCTTCGTGGGGCTCTATGATCCGCTGAAATCCATGTCGGACGCGGTGCGCGCCAATGTCGAATGGAAAGGCATCTATTGGGAGCCGTTCATCTTCGTCGGCGCCATCTTCTTTCTCATCTGCTTCGGCATGTCGCGATACTCGATGTATCTGGAACGCCGCCTGCAACGCGACCACAGGTAAGGACCCTGGTTATGGAACACATCGAACGCCGCATTGACCGCAGCCAGATGACCGTCAGCGACGAGGTCGCCATCGACATCCGCAACATGAACAAGTGGTACGGCACATTCCACGTCCTGCGCGACATCGACCTGACCGTGCACAAGGGGGAACGGATCGTCATCGCCGGTCCGTCGGGGTCGGGGAAATCCACCCTGATCCGTTGCATCAACCGGCTGGAAGAGCATCAGGCGGGCCATATCGTCGTCGACGGGGTCGAACTGACTAGCGACATCAAGAACATCGACAAGGTCCGTTCCGAAGTCGGCATGGTCTTTCAGCACTTCAACCTGTTTCCGCACCTGACCGTGCTGGAGAACTGCACCTTGGCGCCCATCTGGGTGCGCAAGGTGCCGCGCAAGCAGGCCGAGGCGACCGCGATGCGGTTCCTGGAAAAGGTCAAGATCCCCGAACAGGCCGGGAAATATCCGGGCCAGCTGTCGGGCGGCCAGCAGCAGCGCGTGGCCATCGCCCGGTCGCTGTGCATGCAGCCCAAGATCATGCTGTTCGACGAGCCGACCAGCGCCCTGGACCCCGAGATGATCAAGGAGGTCCTGGACACCATGATCGAGTTGGCCGAGGAGGGGATGACCATGATCTGCGTCACCCACGAAATGGGCTTTGCGCAGGCGGTGGCGAACCGGGTGATCTTCATGGATCAGGGTCAGATCGTCGAGCAGAACAATCCCACCGACTTCTTCAACAACCCGAAATCCGAGCGGACCAAGCTGTTTCTCAGCCAGATCCTGGGTCACTGATCGACGGCGGGGGCGCAAAGCCCCCGCCGGACATCCTCAGATGCGCCCGTCCAGGCGCACGAAATCCATCACGCTGCCCTGACCCTTCTGCAGGTCGGCCCAGCTGTCGATCTGGAAATCCACCACCAGCGTTGCGCCGGTCGGATAGCGGCGGAAATCCGGGTCCATCGGCAGGCGCGCGGGCAGCATCGATGCGAATTCCGAAATGCCCGGGTTGTGGCCCAGCATCATCACCGTCGGCATCGTCGCCGTCTTCAGCACCGCCATCATCTTTTCCGCGCCCGCCTGATACAGGCCCGGCTCGATCCTCATCAGCGGCCGTACCTCGAGGGGAGCACCGGCGATGACGGACCAGGTTTCCTGCGTGCGGGCCGAGGACGAACACAGGACCTCCTCGGGTTCATACCCGCGGCTGGCCAGCCAGTCGCCCAGGGCGCGCGCGGACCGGCGACCGCGGTCGTTCAGCGGCCGGTCGTGATCGTCCAGGGTGGGATCGTCCCAGGCCGATTTCGCATGACGCGTCAGGATCAGGCGTCTGTGTCCAAGTGGGGTCATGAAAATGCTGCCTCTTTGTGCCATGCTGTCGGTTTCGGCAGCCTGCCACAGGCGCTGGCGAAGGGGCAAGCGCCCTTCGCCAGCGCCCCGATCACAGGCTGCTGGCGACCTGACGCAGGCCGCGCGGGGTCACGCGCGGTTCGGTGGTCCGGATCAGCGATCCGGCGCCGTGTTCGGTGAACAGCTCCAGCAGGCAGGCGTTGGGCACGCGTCCGTCCAGGATCACCACCGCACGCACCCCGTCGTCCAACGCCTTCAGCGCGGTCTCGGTCTTGGGGATCATGCCGCCGGCGATCTGGCCGTCGGCGATCATCGCGCGGACCTGGTCGGGATGCAGCTGCGTGACCACCTGGCCGGTCGCGTCCTTGACGCCCGCGACATCGGTCAAAAGCAGCAGGCGGTCGGCCTTGAGCGCGCCGGCGATGGCCCCCGCCGCGGTGTCGCCGTTGACGTTGAAGGTCTCGTTATCCTCCATGCCGGTGGCGACGGGGGCGATGACCGGAATCATCCCGGCGGTATACAGGTCGCGAATGATCTGGACGTTCATCTCGACCGGGCGACCGACGAAACCCAGTTCCGGGTCGTCGGCCTCGCACACCATCATGTCGTCGTCCTTGCCCGAGATGCCGACCGCGCGGCCGCCCGCGTCATTGATCGCCTGGACGATGCGCTTGTTCACCAGGCCGGACAGCACCATCTCGACCACCTCGACGGTCTCCTTGGTGGTGACGCGCTTGCCGCGGACAAAGCGGCTCTCGATGCCAAGGCGACCCAGCAGGTCGTTGATCATCGGCCCGCCGCCATGGCAGACGACCGGGTTCATGCCGACCTGCTTCATCAGCACGACGTCGCGGGCGAATTCGGCCATCGCCTCGTCGTCGCCCATGGCGTTTCCGCCGAACTTGACCACGACGACCGCCCCGGAATAGCGCTGCAGATAGGGCAGGGCTTCGGATAGGGTGCGTGCGGTGGCGATCCAGTCACGGTTCATGTTCTGTGTTCTCATCCTTGGGGCCCCGATCTGACGGGGCGGACCCTAGGACGCATGCGCCGATCAGTCCAGCCCGGCGATGATCGCGCGCAGCGTGGCGATGCCCTGGTTCTTTTCGGAACTGGTGACGACCAGTTCCGGATAGGCCGCAGGGTGTTTCTGCAACGCCTCGCGCACCTGATCCAGGACCGGGGCTAGGGCGTTCGGGCCCAGCTTGTCGGTCTTGGTCATCACCACCTGGAACGGCACCGCGGACCGGTCCAGCAGGGTCATGATCTCGTGGTCGACATCCTTCACGCCATGGCGCGAATCGATCAGGCAGAACGCGCGGCGCAGGGTCTGACGCCCGGCCAGATAGGATTTCAGCACCGCTTGCCATTTCGCGACGACGGCGACGGGGGCCTTGGCAAAGCCATAGCCCGGAAGGTCGACCAGATAGGAGTGCTCGCCCAGGGCGAAATAGTTGATCTCTTGCGTGCGGCCCGGCGTGTTCGACGCGCGGGCCAGCCCCTTGCGGCCGGTCAACGCGTTGATCAGGCTGGACTTGCCCACGTTCGATCGGCCCGCAAAGCAGACTTCGGGACGATTCGGCGGCGGCAGGCCGTCCATGTGGACGACGCCCTTGACGAAATCGACCGGCCCCGCGAACAGCAGGCGAGCCTGCTCTGCCTTGGAGGCTTCGGGATCGGGGGCGGTGGGAAAGGCGACTTTCATGCGTAGACCTGATCTTGCAGGCGGACCGGACCGCCGGTGACAACCTCGGCGAAGATGCCGAAATCGGTGTGGCCGTAAAGCCGGTCCAGCGTCTGGACAATGTCGATGTCGCGCGTCCCGCTGTCGGTATCCGCGCTGGTGGCGTCGCAGCGGCCGACATGGTCGGTAACCCGCAGTTCTGCCGCGCCGATGCGGATGGTGCGGCCGATCAGGTCGCGTTCCGCAAAGGGCGCCCAACCATCGACCCACAGGTTGCCGCGCCACCGATGCGTGGCGAAGGCCTGGCCGCATTGGGCTTCCAGATGGGCAAGGCTGGACAGGGACAGGATGGACACAAGGGGCCGCTTCTGGTCGGTCCAGACGGCCGCACCATGCACCAGCCGGGTGGGGGCAGGGGCATCGGTCGGCCAAAGCGGGCGCAACCAGTCGATCAACTGCTGTCCCCGCGTGGCGGGGTCCAGCACCAGCGTGCCAGCCCGCGGATGGGACAGGTGCAGCATGCCGTCCCGCCACCCGCCAACGATGGCCTGCAGGTCGGCCGAGACGACGCCGCGCAGGAAGCAGGATTTGGGCAGCCAGCGATCCGGCTGCCCGTCGGTCTGGTGGGCCAAAGCGTGGCGTTCACCGGCCTCTGTCAGCACCGCCCATTCACGATCGCCGGGCAGGCGATGGCCGGCCTGCAGGGTGACCTGCTCCAGCCCCTCTCCGCCGACCGACTTGATCGGATGGCGGCGGATCAGGGCCAGATGCGCGGTCACTTTCCTGCGCCAGGCTTGTTGCCGGGACGCTTGCGCGTGGGCATCGACGACTTGATGTTGCCGAACAGGTCCGGACGGTGCCCGTGCATCGACATGATCGTGTACTGCTGCAGGATCGTGATCACGTTGTTGGTGATCCAGTACAGCACCAGACCCGAGGCGAAGCCGCCCAGCATGAACATGAAGATCCACGGCATCCAGGCAAAGATCATCTTCTGCGCGGCGTCCGTGGGGGCCGGGTTCAGACGCTGCTGCATCCACATGCTGATGCCCAGGGCGATCGCCAGCGCGGGCAGCGTGACCGAGTGCAGCAGCGTCCCCTGTGCCGGCACGCCGTAGGGCAGCAGGCCATAGAGGTTCAGCAGGCTGGACGGGTCGGGCGCGGACAGATCCTGGATCCAGCCGAACCACGGCGCATGGCGCAGTTCGATGGTGACGAAGATCACCTTGTAGAGCGAGAAGAAGATCGGGATCTGCAGCAGGATCGGCAGGCAGCCCGCGGCCGGGTTCACCTTTTCCCGCTTATACAGCTCCATCACTTCCTTCTGGAACTTCATCCGGTCGTCGCCGGTGCGGTTCTTGATCTCCTCCATCTGCGGCTGCAGTTCCTTCATCTTCGCCATCGAGATATAGGACTTGCGGGCCAGCGGGAAGACCAGCGTCTTCAGCACGAAGGTTAGCGCGATGATCGCCCAGCCCATGTTGCCGATGATGCCGTGCAGCCAGTGCAGCAACTGGAAGATCGGCTTGGTCAGGAAGTAGAACCAGCCCCAGTCGATCGAATCGACGAAGCGCTGGATGCCGGGGGTCTCCTCATAGCCGCGGATGACCTCCCAGACCTTGGCGCCGGCGAACAGGTAGCTGTCCGCACTCAGCTGGGTGCCGGGCTCCACGGTCTGCATCGGGAAGCGGGCCTCGGTCTGATAGATGTCGGCGCCGTCGGCGTATTTCACGACCGCGGTGAAGGCCTGGCCAGGCGCGGGGGCCAGCGAGGACATCCAGTACTTGTCGGTGAAACCGATCCAGCCGTTACCGGTGACGTTATAGACCTCGGCCCGGCCTTCGCGGTCGATCGGGTCCAGTTCGGCGACGTCGTCGTATTTCATCTCGACCAGGGTGCCGTCGACCATGCCGACCACGCCCTCGTGCAGGATGAAGTTGTTCTGGGTGTCGGGGCGGCCATGGCGCGCGATGATGCCGTAGGGCGCGGCCGAGAACGCGGCATCGCCGTTGTTCTGCAGGCTCTGGCCGACGGTGAACAGATAGTTGTCGTCCAGCGCGAAGGTCCGGCGGAAGATCTGGCCCGCGCCGTTGTCCCATGCCAGCGTCACCGGCTGACCGGGGGACAGCGTCTCGCCCGATTCCAGCGTCCAGACGGTCGCGGGGTTCGGAACCAGGCTTGCGTCCACGCCCGGACCGGGGGTCCAGCCATAGACGGCGTAATAGGGTTTGTACTGGGCGCTGTCGACGGGGATGCTGTCATCGGCCGTCGCGCTGGACGGCGTCAGCAGTCGCACGTCCGGAGACCCCTCGTCGCGGGTTTCCTGATAGCGGGTCAGCAGAAGGTCGTCGATGCGACCGCCGGCCAGCGAGATGGACCCCGACAGCGCCGACGACTGGATCGCGACCCGACCGGCGGGTTCTGCGGCATCCGGCTCGGCCGCCAGGTCGGCGGGGGCCGTCGTGGCCGCTTCCGTTCCGGGGGTGGCCAGCGGCTGGTCGCCCACGACCTGTTCCGTCAGCGGCTGCCCCGAGGGCTGGTCGGAGACGGGTTCGGGGGCGAAGACCGTATACCATACCAGGATCACCAGAAACGACAGGACCGTTGCCAGGATCAAATTGCGGTTGTTGTCTTCCATTCCGTCACCACCGTCATCGCGTCAGTCTGGGCGGTTCAACAGAACGTACCCCCAAAGGTCAAGCGGATTTGCCATTTGACGCAGGAATGCAAGGGAATTCGCCGAAACGCCCCGCGCGTGCGACCGCGGGGCGCGGGTCCATGGGGCGGGTGTCAGCCGCGCAGGCCGATCGTGGGAAGGCGCGCCGCGGCGTCCGCGTGGCCGGCCAGGAAGTCCAGGCTTTTCGTCAGCGGCATGGGCCGGGCGATGGCATAGCCCTGGACTTCGTCGCAGCCCATGTGCGCCAGGAACGCATATTCCTCGCGGGTTTCAACCCCTTCGGCCAGGGCCGCGATGCCCAACCGCTCGGCCAGGGCCAGGATCGCCAGGATCATCCGCTGCTGGCCGTTGTCGATGTCGCAGGCAGTGACAAAGCTGCGGTCGATCTTGATGCGGTTGATGCCGAACTGTCGGATCGCGTCCAAGCTGGCATAGCCAGTGCCGAAATCGTCCAGGTCGATCTGGCAGCCGGCCTCGGCCAGCTTGCGCAGGTTCTCGCGGGTCTCTCCGCTGCTGGTGACGGGACCGACGCTTTCCAGCACCTCGACCACCAAGCGGCGTGGAGAGATCTCGTGGCGATCCAGCTCCCACAGCAGGCAGTCGGCAAAACCGCGGTCCGA
Source organism: Paracoccus marcusii (assembly GCF_028621715.1). Lineage (NCBI taxonomy): Bacteria > Pseudomonadati > Pseudomonadota > Alphaproteobacteria > Rhodobacterales > Paracoccaceae > Paracoccus > Paracoccus marcusii. The sequence goes on from NZ_CP117466.1 coordinate 1,648,087, forward strand.
CAGTTCGCAGTTCGAGATGTTGATCGACACGGTCGGCACGTCGAACCCGGCCTTGTCCCAGGTCTTCAGCGCGGCCATGGACTGCGCCAGCATGAACAGCGTCAGGGTATTGTGATCGGCAGGCGACATATGCGGCAGGAACACCCCCGGGGCAAGGATGCCGCGGGTCGGGTGGTTCCAGCGGGCCAGCGCCTCGAACCCGGTGATCTGGCCGGAATTGCAGCACACCTGCGGCTGGAACCATGCCTCCATCTGCGCCGCGACCACCGCGTCGCTGACGGTCGCGATCAGGCCCGGCCCGGACAGGGCAGGGTCGTAGGGATAGAGACGCAGCTGGCCAAGGGCGCAATCCTCGACCAGGTTCATCCGCTGGCGGGCATTGTCGACCAGCGCGGTGATCGAGGGCAGGTCGGGGGTCGTGGCGTGGATCAGGACGCCGGTCATCACCGGGGTGACCTGCTGGCCCGACAGGGCGACGGGCGTCTGTCCCTGCTGGTGCAGTCTGCGCGCGACCTGCAGCGCGTCGCGGTCGGTCCGGTCGCGCAGCACGAAGGCGAACAGGCCGGGCGCCAGCACCTGCACCGGATCATAGGGACGCACCGCGCCACCCAGGGTCATCGACAGCTGCACCATCAGGTGCCCCATCGCGGCCTTGTCCAAGATGTTGCCCAGGGCTTCGGTGTTCTCCAGCCGCATCAGCAGCAGGCTGCGGGACAGGTCCTGACCCCGCTTGGCGCCGCCAAGCAGCCTGCGGAGGGGCGAGAACAAGCGGTTCGCATTCTTTGACATACCGGACCTTTCACGGAATCACCGGGGTCAGGAATAGATCAAATTGCTTGTCGTACCGTTAATGTTCCCCGGCCAGATCGCGCAGGATCGGCGGAAGGGCGGGCTTATCACCCTGTTCGGGCGGGAAAATCGCGGAAAAATCGAATAGTTCAGTATCCAGCAGGTGCGACGGCCGGACATTCATCAGCGACCGGAACATCACCTGCCGTCGTCCGGGCGTCCGCGCCTCCCATTCGTCCAGCATGCGTTTCACCTGGACGCGCTGCAGCCCTTCCTGGCTTCCGCACAGATCGCAGGGGATGATGGGATAGTTCATCGCCCGCGAAAAGCGGTCGCAATCGTCCTCGGCCACATAGGCTAGCGGGCGCAGGACGGTCAGGTCGCCATCCTCGTTCAACAGCTTCGGCGGCATGGTGGCCAGGCGGCCGCCATGGAACAGGTTCATGAAGAACGTCTCCAGCATGTCGTCGCGGTGATGGCCCAGCACGACGGCGGAACAGCCCTCCTCGCGCGCGATGCGGTACAGGTTGCCGCGGCGCAGACGCGAACACAGCGCGCAATAGGTGCGGCCGGCCGGGACCTTCTCCTTCACGATGGAATAGGTGTCCTGGTATTCGATCCGGTGCGGCACGCCGCGCGCCTTGAGGAACTCGGGCAGCACCGTGGCCGGAAAGTTGGGCTGTCCCTGGTCAAGGTTGCAGGCCAACAGCTCGACCGGCAGCAGCCCGCGCCACTGCAGCTCGTGCAGGATCGCCAGCAGGGTATAACTGTCCTTGCCGCCCGACAGGCACACCAGCCAGCGGTCGCCGGGGCGGACCATCGCGTAATCCTCGATCGCGGCGCGGGTCTCGCGGACCAGCCGCTTGCGCAGCTTGCGGAACTCGGTCCCCTGGGGGGCGCCCGCGAACAGGGGGTGGATCTCGGTTGTGTCAGCGTCGTCCAGCATCGCGGGCCCTTTCATGGTCGGGATCGGCGCCGGGCACCGGATCATAGCCGTGCCCGCCCCAGGGATGACAGCGCCCGATGCGCCGCAGGGCCAGCCAGCTGCCGCGCAGGGCGCCGTGGCGGGCCAGCGCATCCAGTGCATAGGCCGAACAGGTCGGCTGGAACCGGCAGCCATGCCCGACCCAAGGAGAGGCCAGCAGCCGATAGCCGCGCACCGGCAGCGCGACAAGGCGCGCCAGCGGGCTCATGCGTGGATCTTGGCCATGGCGCGCGCGAAATCGCCCTGCAGATCGGCAAAGGGCCGGGCGATGGTCGCTTCGGGGCGTCCGACCAGGACATAGTCCCATCCGGCCTGGCCCAGATCGCCCAGCCCAAGGCGGGCGACCTCGCGCAGGCGCCGCTTGGCGCGATTGCGGGCCACGGCATTGCCGATCTTCTTGGAGCAGGTGAAACCGATCCGTGCCGGGCCGTCATCATCCCGCCTGCGGGCCTGCAGCAGGAAGCCCGGCATTCCCTGACGGCGCGCACGGGCGGCGGCCAGGAAATCGGCGCGTTTCTGCAGGACGGGCGGCATGCGAAATGCCGCCGTGCCGACATCCCTTGGCTGAACTTCAGCAGGATGGGGCAGAGGCGGCATGTCGAAAGCCTTTACGTGGCGGTCGTGACCGCCGGCAGGATCACGAATGATCAGGCCGACAGACGCTTGCGGCCCTTGGCGCGGCGGCGGTTCAGCACCAGACGGCCGCCTTTGGTGGCCATGCGGGCGCGGAAGCCGTGACGGCGCGCACGAACGAGGTTCGACGGTTGGAAGGTGCGCTTCATGATCAGTCTCCGGGTCGGTTCTTGCGGGGCGGATCGGGACGGGGCAGATTGCAGAAGACTGCCCTGCACCACGACGCCGGTTGTTCGAAGCCCGCTGGATAGTGGACCCGCACGCCCACGTCAACCATCCAAACCGGTAAATCACGGGCCAATCGGTCCGGGAACCGGGTCAAGATCACATTCGTTTGATGTGCAAACCCGCAATCGCTTGGCTGACAAGTCCGGCCCGCGACACCATAACCCGGACACGATGCGACTGAACACGATCTCTGGCCGATTCGCCGCGCTGACAACCATGTTCGTCATCCTGGCAGAGCTGTTCATCCTGCTGCCATCCTTGGCGGGCTTCCGGCTGGACTATCTGGAGAGCCGGCTGGAAAGGGCGCAGATCGCCAGTCTGGCCCTGCTGGCCACCGACGAATCGATCGCTCTGGATCTGGAGGCCGAGCTGCTGCAGACGGCCGGCGTCTTCAACGTCGTGCTGCGGCGCAACGACGTGCGCCAGTTGGTCCTGTCGTCGCCCATCCCGGGCCCGATCGCCGCGACGTATGATCTGCGGTCCGAAGGCGTGCTGCACACGATCGGCGATTCGCTGCGGGCGCTGGCCGACCGACAGAATCGTGTGATCCGCGTCATCGGCGCACCGGTGAATCAGGCGGGCCAGCTGATCGAGATCACCATGGAGACCGCGCCCCTGCGTCAGGCGATGATCGACTACGGCCTGCGCCTGCTGGCGGTATCGGCCGCGTTCTCGATCCTGACGGCGGTCCTGCTGTTCACAGCCGCGCAACGGATGATCCTGGTGCCGATCCGCCGCGTGATCACCCACATGTCCGCCTATGCCAGCGCGCCCGAGGACAGCCGCCACATCATCATCCCCGACGCGCGCCTGGCGGAACTCCGCGAGGCCGAGACCGCCCTGCAGTCGATGCAGCAGACCGTGACGTCCTCCCTCAAGCAGAAGGAGCGGATGGCACAGCTGGGCCAGGCGATCGCAAAGATCAGCCACGACCTGCGCAACATCCTGACCACGGCGCAAATCTTTGCCGACCGTCTGGAGGACAGCGCCGACCCCAAGGTGCGCCGAGCCGCGCCCAAGCTGGTCAATTCGATCACCCGCGCCGTGAACCTGTGCGAGACGACGCTGGCCTTCGGCAAGGCCGAGGAGCCTGCGCCGACGCTGTCACGCTTCAACCTGGCGCAGCTGGCTGCCGAGGTGATCGAGGCCGAGACCCTGGCAGGAGAGGCGGCAGGGCGGGTCGAGTTCCTGACCGACATTCCCCCCAGCCTGGTGATCCGCGCCGATCGCGATCAGCTGTACCGCGTGCTGGCCAACCTGGCCCGCAATGCCCGCCAGGCGATCGAGGCGACCGGCGGCCCCGGCACGGTCGAGATCGGCGCCGGCGAGGCAGAGAGCGATTGGTGGATCAAGGTCTGCGATTCGGGACCGGGCCTGCCGGACAAGGCGCGCGAGTACCTGTTCAAGCCTTTCACGGGCAGCACGCGCCGCGGCGGCACGGGCCTGGGTCTGACGATCGCGGCCGATCTGGTGCGTGGGCACGGGGGCCGGCTGATCCTGCTGCGCAGCGATGCCGAGGGCAGCCAGTTCTGCATCCACATCCCCCGCGGGATGGCCGATCTGTCGGCCCGCGCCGACGCCGCGGCGCGCTGAAGGACGATTTGCCAAAAAGGAGTCATCTTTTTGTCTTTTCGCCCTTGCATCCCCCCGGCGTGGTCGCTAATTCCCACCGCATGTTGCACCCGTAGCTCAGCTGGATAGAGCACCAGACTACGAATCTGGGGGTCGGGCGTTCGAATCGCTCCGGGTGCACCATTTTTCCTTTTTTGTGAACACCATGCAAAATTGCCGTTTCTGTTACGGCTTTGCCTTTTTGGTGGTACAATATCTCCGCCCGCTCTTTCCTGTTCCGCCAGTGGCAAACCCATCGCTGCTTTTCGCTTTGGATGACCTCATGTCATCCGAAGGGCAAAGCAGGGTGCGCGCAGCCCAACCTGCGGCCGTACGGTGATCTGACACACGGGGCCCAAGTGGTGAAATTGGGAGGGATCCGCGCGCCCCGCGCGTGGGAGGAACCGGATTTCTCCGTGGAGGCTGACGCGCAGCGGCACCAGAGCCCGTGTTCGGATCGCCGGCCGGATGGCAGGCGGAAAAATGAAATGAAAGATCGTCAGCTGTGCCAGAGCGAAGCGGAGGCGCGGCTGTCTCCTGGATCAGCGATCGCGGTGCCCGCGATCACCATATACCTGAAAAGCAGCCTCTCGACTGCTAGGTAGTATCGACACAAAGAGTCCTTTGCGGTCATTGACCTCGCGCGGCGGCTATGCCTGATATGCCTGTAAGTTCGAGGTGGAGACATGCCGATTAATCGCCTGCTGGCAGTGTCCGCCACCATGCTTTTTGCAGTCGGCTGCACCCAGGATAGCCACCTCATGAAAATCCTCGGTAACGCGCTTCCTGCGGATGCATCACCTACCTTGACGGATAGCTGCACCAGCTTTTTCGGGTTTGGCCCTGCAGTAGGTATTTTCGAAGTCTCGCCGGAAGCGGCGAGAGAAGCGGCGGGTTTCAAAGGGCGCTTCGCCGACACCCCCTCGTGGTCTCAACACGGATCAATGGTCGAATTTGCGGAGGTGCGCTCTCGCGAAATCGCGGGAATCAATGCAACTCTGCTTGATGGAAAGGATTGCCTGCGAGAGATGACTGCCGGTGCGGACGAAATCATGTTCGGGGATACACCCGGCACATATTATTCGTCACCGGATCAGCAGGTGGTCATCGTACTTCTTTCCGGTGACTTGGGGAGAGGAGCGATATTTATCCAATCGCCGTAAGGAACGAATGACCGCTTCGTCCTGCATAGCCGCAGGCGACGCGGAGCCATCAAAGTAAATTATCTGGGGCTTATTATTATATAAATAGGCGAAATATTAAAGTATCACTTATGATTGCGCTTCTGGCGGCTGTATTGCCATATACAGCCTATACTCAGGAGCCGAAGCTGGATGATTTCAATATTAAGTTCAATACACTAGCAGATGGAGGGGATGTCACAACATATATATAAAATGGACGGATTTTTTATGGTAACGGAGAGCTTGGATAGGATATACCATGCGCCCAATCAAACCACGTTCTCACTAGAAAGAATACCGATCGCATCGATAGTCGATGTTTATGTGTCAAGCAACTCAGGAAAATTCGGGGTGTTTGTGGATGTGGATGACGCGGGACTAGATGAAAAATCCGATTTGAAGGTTGACTGCTTTGGCCGGGAATGGCCCCAAGAGCCGCGTAGCTCCACGCTCATACTGACTGGCTCAGACGAAAAGCTGGCGGAAAATTTATCATTATTGATACATGAAGAATTTGGAATTGAGTAATGGCTCAAAGGTTATTAGTGTAATTCCTCAAATGGCGCAGGAAGTTCGTGTTAGTTCGGGATGTTCTAAGCAAGAGTTGGGCGGACGGCAGCTTAGTCCCGCAGAGCGGCCACCGTTGTGGAGACCGGCCAGCGGCGCCAAGAGCCCATAGCCGTCAGTCGCCTGCATGGTATCGTCGATCCATGACTAACTCTGATTCAGGTAGGACCATGACAGGATCGCGGCACGTGGCCCAACAAGCGACCTCCTCGGGAATGCTCGCCGAGCAAAAGGCACTCAAGGCCTTGGCTTGGATGACAGAGCAATACCTACGGCGCGATGAGGGTGTCCTCGACAGCATGGCTATGAGTTCGGGTGAACTCGCCTTGGGTGTATTGGCAGAGCATGGACTTGTGACTTGGCTGCATGACGGGGTGCGCTTCGCAAGCTGGACCGATGAGGGGCGAAAACTTTTGGACAGGCAGAAGTAGCATTTTAGACCGAGAGCAATGATCGGCAGCTCCGTCCGCAATAGCTGACGCCGGAGCGCTAGGCGGGCGTGGAGGTGAGGAGCCCTTATTGACGAATGCTGCGTATATTACGAATTAGTATTATCTATTATGGCAAAACAACTGAATAGACTGAAAGTTGATCAATTGTTCCTGATAATCTAATCGATGACCAGTTATTATGACGTGCAAATATTAAAAGAAATTTTAATACTTGAAGAAAACGTAGGAAATTTTGAAATAGGTTTTCAAAGCCAAAAAGCTTTTCAGAGTTTTTAGCTCGCAGCATTCATACCTTTCCCTACTTAGCGGTGACCATCGGCCCGTTATTTTTTTGCATTGGCGTATGGATGGTATATACTTCCGCCACGTTTTTGCGAACCTCTATCGATGTAGAAGCCTTAGTGGTTGCTGTCGAGGAGCGTCGGGGAGACAACGGGATTGTCTTCAGGCCAACCTTCAAAGCTGAAACGCAGAATGGCAATAGCGTTCTATACTCCGGAAATACTTGGGTCGCTCATAAACCTCATGAAGCGGGAGAAACTGTTACGGCTCATTACGATCAAGCTACCGGCGTTCTCCGCAGCGGTCTACTCTTGAGAAATTTTCAATCTATGGGGAGTAAATTCATGGGCACCGGAGGTATCTTTGCTGTGCTAGGGATAGGATTCTTTGGAAGGCAGCTATACTTGCGCCGTTTAAAAACCTGAGTATGCTTCAGTCCAAACCTTTGCAGCTTTGTCCTGCATAGCCGCCGCCAGGGCGGCGCTAGGGCATATGCGCAAGGAGTCCAAAGCTGTCTTTGGCTTTGTAAGCTATAGCTGCATAACGTATCGCGCTGCGAAATTGCGGAATACACATTGCTTCTGCTGTGGAAGGCGGCATGCTTTGGTGCATGGACACCACAATAGTTCTCATCATTGTAGCAGTCATCGTGTTCTTGGTAGGCACGGTGATCGCCAATGGGCTCCTCTTTCGAGAGCATTATGCGGATTATGCAAAATCGCAGCTGGAAAAAGGCACGCGCACGTCCAAGCTAAGGTTTTTGCTGTACTATGGCTTAATTCTCAATCCTGCCGAATGGCTGGAGTCCCGTAACCGCCCTCGATATTATTTTGTATCGCTTCTTGCAGCCGCGATACTGATCTCGAAACTCGTGGTGGCTTTGATCTTGGAATGATTATTTCTTAGATCAGGTTAAAGTAAGGCTTCTGCCTTCAGCAACCAAACATCTGAAATAGAAAATCTTTAGACATTAAGCGAACGGCAGCTAGGTCCCGCATAGCGAACGGTTCACGATAGCCCCCATCCGTCATTTATGCGGGACCTTCCGGATGTCCGCTGCAGTTGCAGGACTCGTGTACCCGTCACCTCAAAGGCCGATACGAAGGAAGGAAAGCCGACTTCGCTGCGCCTGGGCTATGCTTGCTGTGCACCTCTTGTCACAACTGAGTGCGGGCGAATGGACCAGTATCGATACTTGAGAACGCTTCAATCACCTCTTTGAGATCCCTCCCTACACGAACCCTTTCTTTGAGGCCGTCAATCGTTTCACCGCTTTCTGCTCCAGCTACATGCGGGCGCACGTCCTCGAACGCCCTATGGATCGCTCTTCGCGGCAACGTTCCGTCCAACATCGAAAACGGCTGCCATCGCTGCATCTCGCAGCCCACGCCGAACGCAGACATGAGTAAGGAGGAGAGGGCCCGCCTCCTCCACCGTACTGGATTCAGATCCTCCTTGTGTAAAGACCTGCATAATATGAGATGGCAAACCCGCTATATGTGCCAAGTCCGGGATCGCACGGATCACAAACTTGCGTGCGTCAGGCGAAAACTGCGCCGCAGCACCCTTCGGCGATATGATCGGCTGGATTTTGTTCAGTTATGCGCCATCCATTCACCGTTGAAGCGTCGCGTTGAGCTTGGGGACTAAATACTGCGCTTTTTCACTATCAGATGGCAGATACCCATAGGCCTTTCCGAACAGATCGTCGAAGGTGGACGGCTTGATCATTCGAATAAGGTAGCCTGGATTGGCCTGCATCCATGAGAACATCCACTCGCAGATCCCGGCTACGGTGCCTGCCATATCATCTGGAGCATCGTTCAAAGCGTCGGACAAAGCTTTGAGAACGTGGAGGCCTACCATCAAAGCAAGGTCCCGGTACCTCTGATCGAGCACAGCGGCATCTTGATCCAAGGGGGATATGACAGACAGAGCGGCCCTCGTTCGGCTCGCAACCAATTGTTCGTCAACCGCTTTATGCTTTCGGAAAGCTGTAAGGCTTCGGGGCAAATCGATTCGATGCGGCCTCCGTCTTCGCCATCCAAATGGGTCTCCGTCAGACGGCTGACGACATACCGTTCCAGATCTCCGGCGTCCTCCGCTTCGTAATGAATACGGTCCATGACGGCTTCAAATGGATATTCATGAACTAAGCACTGATCGGACTGGCTGAAGACCTCGCGGAGCTGCGTCGATTGCCTACCAATCGTACCATCTTTATCTGAAAGAGGAACAACCCTACCGGGAATAATAAGCACGATACCCGAAGCGCTCTGACCCGCGCGTCCGGCCCGCCCGGCGGCATTCAGCAACGCAGCGGCATCGAGAAGATCACGGCGGTTCGTTTCACGATCAAAGCGACTGTCCTCAGCGATGATCACCAATTCGGCCGGCAGCTTCATCCCCTGCGCTAAGGTGGGTGTCGCGACGAGAACCTGTAGACCGCCGTCTCGACCGTATAGCCTCTCCGCTAAGTCTTTTTCCTAGGGAAGCAAAAGGCCGTGATGGGCCATGGCGGCGCTTTGCAGAGCAACGTTCTCGACGACGAGATAAGCATCGCCCGCGTTACCCACTTCATCGAGTACCGTTTCGTATAGACGCTTTTCAATTGTCGTAAGCTCGGTCGAAGGAGCGTTGATGATCGCAGACGCCTTTTTGGCGATCGACCATGCGTTGGGAACTGACTGGGAAAAGACGAGGGGCCGGAGTCCGGCAGCTGATGCCGAAGCAGCAATCTGCGACGCAAGCTCACCCGAGTTTGGAGTCAGACCCCATTGTTTACTAGCGGACAATAGGACCTCATGGTCCAAAAGTAAGAGCAGTGCGTACTCATCGCGCCTTGTTGACGCCCATGTCTGCTTTAAGCTGAAAAAGCCGAATGGGGCAGCGTTTAGGGTTCGATTGAGTGTAGCGGGCGGACCTAGTATGGTTCTTTTCTGCCAAGCCTCTCTTATATGCTGCTTATGACGTTCGATTGCGTCCGCTTGGTACACGACGCAGCCCGCAACTGTCGGGTCGGCTTCCAAACGTCATCAAGAGGGATGGACCGGCATTCCGTCAACTTCCCAAGCCATTCGGTGATCTCTCCCGTGTTCGTCACCATAGCCGATAGGAGGACAAGATCCGCATCTGGGTCAACCCGAGTAAAGCGGATCAGGCATAGCATTGCGTCGATAGCTCGCCGATTTCCGTCAGTCTTCGGATGGATCAGATGGCACTCGTCGAGGATGAGAAGTCCGATTTCCGCAAAGCTCTCAGGCTCGATATGGCTCGCGTAGAGGCATGCTTCCCCGGTCATTACTAGTATGTCGGGCAACTCTTCAGGCAACGTGTCTTCCTCTAAATCCTCTGCCCTCTGTCCCTTGACGCTGGTGTTCGGGAAGGCGGCCCGCAAGACCCGGGCGGTCTGATCGACCAGTGCATGGGTTGGCGCGAGGAAAACAACTTTTCAGATCTCGCAGAAGAGCTGCATGAATCTTTAATTGTGCGGTGGTCGATCTGCCTGCACCTTTTGGAAAACCAACTGCACAGGATGTGCCGGGTTCGAGGTAGCCTGCCCTGAATGCAGCTAGGTGGTTCGACCAGATATAAGTCCTCTTCTTCGCGACTCGCGCCATCGAATGATGCCAGCGATCGGAAGGTACACCGTCTGGCGGGTCAACGTTGATGACTGCTACTTCGATAAGCGCAGAACTTGCTACTTCGAGAAGCCGCGCCAAGTGAAATGGACCCGGAAAAGAGGCTACCACCATCGGCGGCAGGCCTTCCATTACGACAGCGTCGTCTGGTTTGGCTGACTTTGCGACGCCACGGAAAACCGCTGCATGTCGCTTCCTATCCGCGTCCGGGATGCCTCCTAAAACGGCCGCGAGCGCACGGATTGAGGTGCCGCCTGAAAGCTGGGCACTGACGTAAGCTCTGTTTTTGCTGTCTGCTGATCTTCATCACGAGGGAGATCGACGATGTCGAAACGAAAGCAGCACGCCCCTGAGTTCTTTTTTTGTAACGAAAGCTGAAGTCTTGGGGCGGGAAGTGATGAGGCATTGGAACGCCATTGGTCCGAGAGACGATGCCGAACGGCATGGTCGAACGCGACCATCCGGACCTGTCGATCGGCCGGCAGCGCGCTCTGCTGCAGGTCCCTCGTTCGTCCTTTTACTATACGCCGCAAGGTGAGACGGACCAGAACCTCGCGTTCGCCATGGACCTCGAACCAGTGGCGGCCACATGGCTCACTGCGGTTGATCGACGTGCGGTTCCTCGACACGCCTTTCCTTGGCGTCCGTCAGATGACCTGGCACCTGCGCAGTTGCAGGGACCGTGGCCCCAGTGGGGCCGCGCAAGCCCGAAAACGGCCACAAGGTGAACGAAAAGCGCATACGTCGGCTTATGCGCCTGACGGGTCTGATGCCGATCCACCAGAAGCCCAACACCCGCCGGCCGACGAAGGGACACAAGACTTACCCCTATCTGGCTCGCGCGGGCTGCGTGTGGCCCGGCCAAATCAGGTCTGGTGTGTGGACATCACCTATCTGCCGATGCGTCGCGGCGCTCGGCATGGCCTCGGACCAGTGGCGGCTCATGCCTCGCTCTCCCTGGTGGCGATCATGGACTGGCACACCCGCATGGTCCTGGCGTGGCGGATCTCGAACATCGAGCCATGGTCCGCCACTGGTCCGAGGGCCATGGCGAGGGGACGCCGACTTCTGCGTCGAGGCGCTGAACGAGACCATCTATCGGTTCGGACCGCCGGACATCATGACCATGGAGCATGGTCGCGCCATCGGTCCAAGCGGCCATGCGACGCCAAGGGTCCCACTTCACGTCGTTTGCCTGGACAGACCGCCTGCGACGGTCGGGCGTCCGCATCTCGATGGATGGCAAAGGCGTTCGCAAGCGCACCTTGGGCAACATCTTCATCGAGCGCTTGTGGCGCACCCTGAAATACGAATGCGTCTATTTGCATGCTTGGGAGACCGGATCACAGGCACGCACCGGTGTCCGCAACTGGATGGAATTCCACAACCACCGCCGGCCGCACAAGGCCCTTGGCGGCCGACCGCCGGCAGTGGTCTCCTCACTGACAGGAGAAGCAACGCAACCCGATCAGCAGGAGCAGATCAGAGCTTGAAAAGCGCCAGATCCCGTCAAAGGAATGGGGAGAACATCACATCGCAACCCTGGCCTAGGGCATGTTCATCATACGGATCGCGGCTGTCAGGGCGGTCTCAACCGGTCGTCGCAACATGGTCAGTTTCGGCGTTCGTGAGCAGCGCGTCCAGTGCCTCTGCCGGGGTTCTCCAGCCGAGGGTTTTGCGCGGACGTCCGTTGAGCGCAGCTGCAACAGCTTCGAGATCATCAGGACCGTGCAAGCTAAGATCGGTGCCCTTGGGGAAGTATTGGCGCAGCAGCCCATTGGTGTTTTCATTTGTGCCGCGCTGCCATGGGCTGTGAGGATCGCAGAAGTAGACCGGCAGATCAGCGGCAACGGTCAGTTCGGCATGACGGGCCATCTCGGACCCCTGATCCCAAGACAGCGACCGCCGAAGATGGCGGGGCAGATGAACGATGCTCCGCACGATGGCATCGCGCACGGCCTCGGCACCGTGACCCGCAAGAGGCGGCCCATTCTTCACGCGTGGTCCGTCACCATGCCCGGGCATCCGTGGAAGGTGCAGCAACAGCGTTAAGCGCGTCTGCCGCTCGACCAGCGTGCCGATGGCAGAGCGGTTGAGGCCGATGATGAGGTCGCCTTCCCAATGGCCGGGGACGGCACGATCCGCAGCTTCGGCGGGGCGCTCGCTGATCATGATTTCGGATGTCACGAAGGATTTTCCTCGGCCGGCAGTCCGGGCACGGGGCACACGCAACGCTCGACCAGTGCGCAAACACGCCGTCAGCTCACGGCGCAGAGCGCCACGCCCCTGAATGTAGAGCGCCTGGTAGATGGCCTCGTGACTGATCCGCATGGTCTCGTCCCCTGGAAAGTCGATGCGCAACCGACCGGCAATCTGCTCGGGACTCCAGGCTTTGGCCCACCGACGCGATTGCCGCCGTCCATGTCGCCGGCCTTTCCAGGCTGTAGGCGGGCCAACAACGACCGAGCCACCCGGGTGCGAGATATGGCCGGAGAGCCTGTCCTGCACATACTGCCGCAAAGCCGCGTTCGTCGCCAGCTTTGCGGCCTTTGGCCGCTCGGCCGCGCGCTCGGCATGCCACTGGGCCGTGGTCGCACGATACTCAAACCCGCCGGAGCGTGTGGCGGCATTGCGACGGATCTCCCGCGAGATAGTCGACGCAGCGCGGCCAAGACGGCGGGCAATCTCACGCAAGCCGACATTCTGCACCAAGAGCAGAGCGATCTCTTCACGCTCTTCCAGGCACAGGTAGCGCCGAGACGGTGCCGCCGCGGATGGAGCTAGATGTGAAGGGGGCATGCCGCCAGCCTTTCGAAACCACCGTGTTCCGACCGGCTGCGAGATGCCGGTCCGGGCGGCAGCGTCCTCGCTGGAAAGACCCAATGCAATCAGGGACCAGAAACGGCGCCGCTCCGACTGCCTTGCCACTCCCGGCCGCCCTGGTGAGCGCAATTTGCGCCTCGTCGACTGTTCGGATCTTCGTTTGCCTGTCGTCATCGCAACCTCCATCAGCAGAGTGTTGCGACGACCGGTTGAGACCGCCCAATACTCCTCTGTCGACTACCAGTCGCTGAAAACGCGGCATCCTGATCTCAATGAGCGAGCGCAGGAACTGTTACGACAACGCGATGATCGAGACGTTCTTCAAGACTCTCAAGTCCGAGCGGGTTTGGCTGGTCGACTGGCAATCCCACCAGCAGACTGAAAGCGCCGTCGCCAGATACATCGACGGGTTTTCTAACCCCGTCAGGCGACATTCATTGCTTGGCTTCCAAAGCCCCACCGCCTTCGAGCGAATGGCCCCAGACATGAGCTAAACGCTCTCTACAAAAGCCGGGCAAGTCCAATGATGGTGTGCTGCTTCAGTAGGTAATCACGATAAAGTGATGACCAGCGTCCTGCGGAGATTCCAGATCTTACAACCCAAGAGTGCGTAGAGTTTAAATTGCTCACCTTTAAGACTTTCTGCACTGTCTGCATTTGTTTTATCTAAACATTTCGGTACGTTTCACCTCCGTTTCAGCGATAATTCACGTTGCTGAGAGGCGACGTGTCCTGAGCAGATTTCGTTCGCTCGGAACGTATCACTGCTAGAGTTGCAGCCCATCTCGACTGGAACCGTACCGTTCGGTTCTTTCTTGGTCATGCATCTTCGCGTACATAATGTGGTAATGAAGGTTAACAGGGTCGCCGTCGCGGTCCTGCACTTGGCCCCTGCAGTATTTGCGCACGGGCCCCGATCGGAGCGAGGCCAGACCATGCGACACGGCATCCGACCCCATCCCCCGTGCCTGCACTGGCCGATCGCTTACTGACCCCTGAAGGGTGCCTTCGGGCGCCCCGGCAATTCCGATTACCTGATTGGCCCCCAGAGCTGTTCTGCGGGGACGGACCTCTTACGCCCCTGTTCTAAGGAGACGCCCATGCCCGTCCTTACCCAACTTGAAGGCACGACCATTACCGGAACCGTCGACTCTCCGGTGGTGACGCTGCCGCCCACCTCCGTGCTGAATGATTTCGGCGCCGGCCAGTCCTTTGACGGCTATCGCGTCCAGGACGATGAGACCGGACCGAACACCGTTACTGCCGGTGAGTTCCTGACGCCGATCATCGATGGAGAGCCCCTGCCGGGCACGTATCTAGGGTCCGGCGTCCTGTCGACAGCGGCCGCCAATATCGGTCAGCTGTCGGGTGCGTTGACCAACGGCGTCCGCCTGCAGGTAAATCCAGTGGACGTCGACTATTTCCGCGACAATGACGGCAACGTGTATTTCATCAGCGATCAGCCCCTGACCGCAGACCGCCTTCAGGCGACCCTCACTGTTCGGGTCCTTGGTGTGAACACGACCGTGACGGTTCCGCTCAACGAGGTGAACCAAACCATTGCAGGGCTGGACCCGACAGGGGCTCTGCGTGCCGCGCTGCCGCAAGTCACAGGATTGACCCAGCAGGTGCTTGATACCGCCGTGATCAATACCACGATCAGCGGTGACGGGACGCTCGTGCTGGCGGATGACGATATCGAAATCGTGTGCTTTGCCGCCGGCACCCTGATCGACACGCCGGATGGGCCGGTGGCCGTCCAGACCCTTCGCCCGGGCGATCTGGTCATGACGCGCGACAACGGGGCGCAGCCGCTGCGCTGGACGGGATCGCAGCGCCTGTCCGCGGTGGCGCTGGCGCGCAATCCGCGCCTGACGCCGGTCCGCATCGCGGCAGGTGCCCTAGGCATCAACACACCGTCCCGGGATCTGATTGTCTCTCCCCAGCATCGGGTGCTGGTGCGGTCCCGGATCGCGCAGCGCATGTTCGGTACGTTCGAGGTGCTGGTCGCGGCCAAGCAGCTGCTGTCGCTGGACGGGTTCGAACTGGCCACCGATCTGGCCGAGGTCGAATATTTCCACATCATGTTCGACCGCCACGAGGTAATCCGGTCCAACGGGGCGGATACCGAATCGCTCTATACCGGCGTGCAGGCCCTGCGCATGGTCGGCCCGGCCGCACGGCAAGAGCTGCTGACCCTGTTTCCGGACCTGGTCGATGCGGGTCGCGCGACCCTTCCCGCACGCGATCTTCCGCAGAACAGGATGGTGCGCAAGATGGCCGAACGCCATCAGCGCAACGCCTGCGCACTGGTGGGCTGAACCGCCGGCGCGACAGCAAGAAGGCCGCCCATCACGGGCGGCCTTTTCGATTCAGGCCCGTCGTGCCTTGCGGGCACGCTGCCAGGGGGCGCCGTGCTCCAGCCACAGGGCCGACACCCACCACAGCGCCACGCAGGCCCACAGATCGACCGCAAGACGCCGCCACGTGGGCTGGTCCGCGGGGGTCATCTGGAACGCGTCGCCCAGCACCGACAGCAGCACGCAGGCCACGAAGGCGAACAGTCCGCCCTTGCCGATCTGCTGCAATGCGACGCCGGGGCGGGTGGCCGCCAGCCATTCCATCGGCCGCGCCAGGGGGACCGAGACCAGCCACGCGGCGGCGACGATCGCCAGATAGCGGGTGCCGTCCAGGCTCCATTTGTCGATGGTGCCATAGACCTGCATCAGCGCTTGGCGAAACGCCAGCGCGGGCTCTCCGATCCGGGCGCCGATGACGATGGCGCTGCCGAAGGCGAACATGCCGATCGCCAGCACGGTCAGCACGTGCCGCCACGGCCACAGAACCGCCATGATCGTCTGGCGATAGAGGCCGATCGCCGTACCTGTATAGAACAGCATCTGCCAGCCGAACGGGTTGAACAGGAAGCCGTTCTCGGTCCGGTGGTTCGGGATCATCGCGTTCAGTTCGGGCGCGTGCCACCACAGCAGGACCGACCCCAGCGCCACGATCAGCGGCCAGCGCAGCATCAGCGGCACCACGACCACCGAAAGGGTGATCAGGATCACGTAGACGGCCAGCACATCGATGATGTTGGGCTGGACCCAGAAGGTGGCGACCGTGCCGACGAAGCCCAACGGGTTCTCCAGGATCCAGATCGCGTACTGGTTCCAGATCGCCGTGTGCGGACGATCCAGCGCCAACAGGGCCGCCGACAGCAGGGCCATCAGTACTGCGCCGATCAGCATGGCGCGCCAGACCTCGAACGCGCGGCGGGCGAACCGGCGCTGGGCCATGCGGCGTCCCTCGCGAGTTTCAACGCTGCGCCAGACGAGGCCCACCAGGAAGCCGGACAGCAGCACGAACATCTCGGACGCATCGAAGATCGAGAAGTTCGGCAGCGTCGTCCCCCGCAGGACCGAGATCGGCATGTGGTTGATCATGATGCTGACCAGCGCGTAGCCGCGCAGCATATCCAGCGCAATCAGACGGTTCATGCGGGCAACCGGCTCCACCGGGTCAGGAGGGCCGGATCCAGCAGCATGGCGTCCGTTTCGGTGCGATCCATGTCGTCAAGGGCGGCGACCTGTCCGCTGGCATGCTCGATCTTGGCGCCGGCGGTGATCCGGGCCAGGCGGACCGCGCGGGGCAGGTCGTCGGGCAGGGGGGCCAGCATCGCGACATGGCGCGCCAGCAGGTCCGCGTCGGACCCAAGCCGCAGCAGGCTGTCGCGCCCGGTCATGGCCTGGGGCAGGGACCGGCTGATGGCCGCGGCCTCTGTCAGGATGGCGGGGGGATCGCGTTCTTCGGGGGTGACCAGCAGGCCGCGCAGACGTGCCCACCGGCCGAAGACCGGGCTGGCCGACAGACGCGAGGTCAGAGGCGACAGGATCAGCCCCGCCAGGATCGGCGACAGCCAGATCAGCTGGGCAGGAGAGAAGGTCGCCAGCACGATCAGCGTGCCCAGGCCCAGGACGACATGCGCCCAGTGATGGCGCAGCACCACGCCCCAGGACGGCATCGACCCGGCGCGGGTCTGCGCGTTCCAACCGCTGTCGCGGCCCGACAGGATCTCGAAGATCTGGCGGGTCTGGACCAGCATCTGCACGGGCGCGATCAGCGCGGACAGGACCGTCTCGAAGATGGCGCTGGCAAAGATGCGTACGCGGCCGCCGGAATTGCGCGCCAGGGGACGCGCCCAGGCCCGGAAGGTCGCGATGAACTTGGGCAGAAGCAGCAGGCCCATGGCGATGGCGAACAGCCACAGCATCCGGCGGCTGTCGAAGACCGGCCATTCGGGGAACAGCTGATAGGCGTTGGGGAAATATTCCGGCGTCGACAGCAGCACGGTGGCCGACAGGACCAGACCCACCAGGATCAGGGCCAGCCACAGCGGGCTCATCAGAAAGCCCATGATGCCGATGATCATGTGCGCCCGGCTGACACCGCGCAGGCCCTTGACCCCCAGCAGGCGGGAATGCTGCAGGTTGCCCTGCGCCCAACGGCGTTCGCGCACGGCCATGTCCAGCAGCGTGGGCGGGCATCCCTCATAGCTGCCGCGCAGGTCGTGATCCAGGCGCACGGCCCATCCGGCCCGGCACAGGGCGGCGGCTTCGACGAAATCGTGGCTGAGGATGGTGCCCCCGAAGGGCGGATTGCCGGGCAGGCGGGGCAGGCCGCAGGCCTGGGCAAAGGCGCTGACGCGGATGATCGCGTTGTGACCCCAGTAGTTGCCGGTATCGCCCGACCACGCGGCCACGCCGCGCGCGATCATCGGGCCATAGACGCGGCCCGCGAACTGGGTCAGGCGGGCAAAGATCGTCTCTCCGCCGACCAGCATGGGCATGGTCTGGATCAGGCCCGCCTGGGGGTCCGCCGACATGCGCGCCGACAATGCGCGGATGGTGGCGCCCGACATCACGCTGTCGGCGTCCAGCACGACCATCTGGTCATAGCGTCCGCCCCATTGGCGCACGAATTCCGCCAGATTGCCCGACTTCCGATCGTCGTTGGACAGGCGGCGGCGATACCACAGGGGCAGCGGCGACAGGGCGCGGGCGCGGTCGATCACCAGCGTCTCGTTGACAGCGATGGCGGGGTCGCGGGTGTCCGACAGCACGAAGATCTCGGTCCGATCGGCCATGCCCTCGGCCTCCAGCTCTCGGGCAAGGGCGACCAGAAGGCCCGTGCTGGTCGCGACATCCTCGTGATAGATCGGCATGACGACGACGACGCGGGCATCGTTCGGCCCATCCGGCGTGGTCAGGCGGGGGGCCAGGAACCCGGCCAGCGTCCCGCAGAAGGAAAAGCCCACCCAGGCAAAAGTCGGCACGAACAGCACCAGCAGCGCGATCTGCATCGGCGTGGGATCGGCGCCGAAGGCCGCCAGCATCTGCGAAAAGCCCACGACGGCCAGGACCGCGGTGCCGCCAAAGGCGATGAGCCGCGCCAGCCAGACGCGAAGGCTGTTCATGCGCCGCGTGGGCCCCGCCTGCGGGTGGCGCGCGAAATCCTGCACGGGCATCGTCAGCGGCGCCAGAGGCGGCACAACGGGTGCCACGGCCGGCGCGTCGGAACGACCGGCCGTCGTCATGTCATGGTCCATGGTCATGCCGTCCAGCGCGTCAGCCAGGTCTCGCTGAGGGCGAGGCCGTCGGGATCGGTCAACAGCGCGCTAAGTTCGGACAGCTGCGTCCGCCCCGGTTCGAATTCGAATGCCAGGCGCAGCACGCCCTGTTCCGGCAGCGGTTTCAGATAGGCATGCGCGATCCGGCCCTCGGACGCGCTGACCTGATAGTTGGGCAGCGTCTCGCGGAACATGCCAAGATCGAAATCGATGATATAGCTGCGCGTCGTCTCGACATTGATCGACCGGCCGGACCGCACCTGCCGGACCTTGGCCAACGGCAGGTTGCTGGGCGGCAGACCCGCAAAGCTGAGGCGATAGCGGAACTCGGTCCGCTCTCCGCCGGGGATCGTGTCGGAGGGCAGCCAGTAGCTGACGATGTTGTCGTTGAACTCGTTCTCGACCGGGATCTCGATCAGGCGCACCTCGCCCGCGCCCCAATCGCCCTCGGGCTCGATCCAGGCAGAGGGACGCAGATGGTACATCGCCTCGGCATCCTGATAGGTCTCGAAGTCGCGGGGCCGCTGGACCAGGCCAAAGCCGCGCGGATCGGTGTCGACGAAACTGCTGATCTGCAGGTTGCGCGGCGACATCAGCCCGCGCCACAGCGACTGGCCCGCACCGGTCTGCATCTGCAGCCCGTCGCTGTCGTGGCAGGCGGGGCGATAGTCGTCGACGACCCGGCGGCTGGCCGGGCTGAACCAGAACATCGACGTCAGCGGCGCCAGGCCCGTCTCGCGCAGATCGACGCGCGGGAACAGCGCGACGCGGGTCCGCACCATGGTCACCGCGCCGGGCGTCACGTCGAACTGGAACGCCGCCGCGACCGACTTGCTGTCCAGGATCGCATAGATGCGGACGCTTTCCGCGCCGGGCTTGGGCTCGACGATCCAGAAGTCGGTGAACAGCGGGAATTCCTCGCCGTCGGGGCTGCCGGTCTTGATGGCCAGGCCGCGCGCGGACAGGCCGTACAACGTGCCGCGCGCCACCGCGCGGAAATAGCTGGCGCCCTGAAAGACGATGAACTCGTCCATGACGCCGGGGCGGTTCAGTGGCGTGCGCATCCGGAACCCGGACCAGCCCATGTTGCCGATCGTGTTTAGGTCCGGGCCGTTGGGGAAATAGCGTTCGTCGAATTCCAGCAGCGCCGGGTCGAACGGGATCGGCCGGGTGACGCCGTCGCGGACCAGGTTGATCTGCACCGGTTCATAAAAGATCGAACCGGGCGACAGCAGGTCCACCCGGAAGGTCGCGTTGCCCGCCAGCGGGTCCTGGTCGCGGCGGAAACGGATGCCGCGATACTGGTCATAGTCCAGGTTGGCAAAGCTGCCGACCAGTTCCGCGACCGGCTGGACGTAAAGGCGCGCGGACCGCTCCTGCGCCAGAGTCGCGACCTGTTCAAAGTCGAAGGGCTGCGGGGCAGGGGGCCCGAAGGCTGCGGGGTCCACGCCTTCGGCAGGCGCCTGGGCCTGTGCCGGGACCGCCATCAGCGATCCACCGGCAGCCAGGGCGGTGGCAGCATTGAGAAATTGACGACGTTTCATATCCGGGGATGTCTCGACAAGGATAAGCGAATATACGCGGCACGCCGCAGTGCAGCAAGCATGCCGGGCGGTTTGCTCGCTTATCGGCCGATATGGGCCCGCCGGGCAAGCAGGAATCGGCCTTATCGGTTCATTGTCGTGCCAGCCAGGCCGTCACGGGGCCGCGCACGCTGGTCAGGCCCTCGGCCTCGGCCTCCTCGATGACGCGGGCCAGCTCGACGATGCTGATGCGCCGGATGAGGTGCTTGACCGGTCCGATCGACGCCGGCCGCATCGACAGGCGGTGGATGCCCAGGGCCGCAAAGACCAGCGCCTCGACCGGCCGCCCGGCATCCTCGCCGCAAAATGACAGCGGCACGCGGGCATCGGCGCAGCGCGCGATGATCTGGCGCAGCATCGACAGGAACGACACGTTCAGCGTGTCATAGCGGCGGCGGACCCGCTCGTTCTCGCGGTCGGCGGCAAAGAAGAACTGCTTCAGGTCGTTGCCGCCGATCGAGATGAAGTCGCACATCTCGAAAAACCGCTTGGGTGCGAAGGCCAGCGACGGCGTCTCCAGCATGGCGCCGACGCGGATGTCGCTGGGCATGGAATGCCCCAGGCGCTGTTCGCGCGCCATCTCCTGCATCAGGATGCGGTGTGCGGCCTCGTATTCCGTGATGTCCGCGATGAAGGGGAACATGACGTGCAGGGGCCGGCCCACGCTGGCGCGGATCAGGGCCTGCAGCTGCATCCGCAGCACGCCGCGCTTGTCCAGCCCCACGCGGATCGCGCGCCACCCCATCGCGGGGTTCGGTTCGTCCTGCGGCTTCATGTAGGGCAGAACCTTGTCCGACCCGATGTCCAGCGTGCGGAACATCACCGGCTTGCCTTGGGCGTTGTCCATGACGCGCGCATACAGACCGGCCAGCTCGGCGCGCCGGGGGACGTGGCTGCGGACCAGGAACTGCAGTTCGGTCCGGAACAGGCCAACCCCCTCGGCGCCCGACCCCTCCAGCGAGGGCAGGTCGGCCATCAGGCCCGCGTTCATGAACATCTGGATGGTGGTGCCGCAGGTGCCCGTGGCGGGCTGGTCGCGCAGGTCGGCATAGCGGTCCTGCGCCTCGGCCTGCATGGCGATCTTGTCCAGGAACGCCTTGTGAACGGTCTCCTCGGGGCGCAGGTGGACGACGCCCTGATCGCCGTCGACCAGGATCGGGTCGCCGTTCAGCGCCTCGGTGGTGATGCGGGTGGCGTGGATGACCAGCGGAATGGCCAGCGCGCGGGCGACGATGGCCGCGTGGCTGCCGACCGATCCCTCCTCCAGCACGACGCCCTTCAGCCGACGCCCGTATTCCAGCAGCTCGGCCGGGCCGATGTTGCGGGCGACCAGGATCGGGCGTTCGGGCATCTCGGCGCCGGTGTCGTGTCCCTGTCCGGTCAGGATGCGCAGCAGGCGGTTGGACAGGTCGTCCAGATCGTGCAGGCGATCGCGCAGATAGGGGTCGGCGGCCATCTCCAGCCGGGCGCGGGCGCCGGACTGCTCCTTCTCCACCGCGGCCTCGGCCGAAAGGCCAAGGCGGATGTCCTCCTCCATGCGCTTCAGCCAACTGCGCGAATGGGCGAACATCCGATAGGTCTCCAGGACCGCGGCATGATCGCCGTCGCCCATGTCGACCGCGCCCAGCATCCTGTCGACCGTCTCGCGCAGGGTCTCCACGCCCTCGTGCAGGCGGGCCAGCTCCTTGTCGGGGTCGTCGCCGACCGGGTTGGCGATGACCACGCGCGCCTCGTGCAGCCAGACGCGCCCCTCGGCCACGCCCTCCTGGCCGGTGGCGCCGCGCACCAGAAGCGGAAAGCGGTGCGCCAGCGGCAGGCTGTCCGACTGGCTGCCCTGGAACGCGCCCAGTTCGGTCATCTCGGCCAGGACCATGGCCACGACCTCCAGGCCATAGACCTCGTCCTCGGAGAACTGCCGGGCGGTCGCGCATTGCACGACCAGGACGCCAAGCCGTTCCCCGACCCGCTGGATCGGCACGCCCAGGAAGGCGGGAAAGACCTCTTCGCCGGTCTCGGGCATAAAGCGGAAGCCGGGCTGGGCGGGGGCGTTCGCGGTGTTCACGTTGCGCCCGGTTCGGGCGACGCGGCCGACCAGACCCTCGCCCAGGCGCAGCCGGGTCTGGTGGACGGCCTCGGGGCGCAGCCCTTCGGTCGCGCACAGTTCCAGCGTGTCGGCATCGCGGAACAGATAGATCGAGCAGACCTCGGTGCCCATCGAATCGGCGATGTGGTGGGTGATCTGGTCAAGCCGATCCTGCCCACCGCCCGCCGCGGCCAAGATTTCCTTGAGCCGCTTCAGCAGCTTGCGAGAGTCGCTGTCGGTGCGATCCTGCATCGCCTGCCCCGCCTTCTGCCCTTACGCGTGTCCCCGACCGGGGAACCAACCAGAGAGCGTTATGCCTTCTCCAGTTCGAAGGCATCATGCAGCGCCTGCACGGCCAGTTCCATGTATTTCCGATCGATCAGCACCGAAATCTTGATCTCGGAGGTGGAGATGACCTTGATGTTGACGTTTTCATCGGCCAGCGCCTTGAACATGCGGGCGGCGACGCCCGCATGGCTGCGCATGCCGATGCCGACGACGGACACCTTGGCGACCTCGGTGTCGACGACCAGTTCGTCATAGGCGATGTGGCCGGCCTGGCGGGCCTCCTCCATCGCACGCTTGGCGCGCTCGACCTGGTTGATCGGCACGGAAAAGGTCATGTCGGTCACCGAACCCGGGTGATCGTCATAGTCCTTTTCCGAGATGTTCTGAACGATCATGTCGACGTTCACGCCCGCATCGGCAAGCGGCGCGAAGATCGCGGCCGAGATGCCTGGACGGTCCTCGACCGTGACCAAGGTGATCTTGGCCTCGTCGCGCGACGAGGCGACACCGTTGACGACTTTCGATTCCATGATTTCATCCTCATCGCAGATCAGCGTGCCGGAATTTTCGTCGGTATCCTCGAACGAGGACAGCACCCGCAGGCGCACCTTGTAGCGCATCGCAAGCTCGACCGACCGCGTCTGCAGCACCTTGGCGCCGAGGGATGCCAGCTCCAGCATCTCCTCGAAGGCGATGCGGGGCAGCTTGCGCGCGCGCGACGTGATGCGCGGATCGGTGGTATAGACCCCGTCCACGTCGGTATAGATGTCGCAGCGTTCCGCATCGAAGGCGGCGGCGAACGCCACCGCGGTCGTGTCCGATCCGCCGCGGCCAAGCGTGGTGATGCGGCCTTCGGGCGACAGGCCCTGAAAGCCCGCGACCACGGCGACCTTGAAGCCTTCGGCGAACTTCTGGTCCAGGTTCTTGCGCGGGATGTCCACGAAGCGCGCGGCCGAATAGGCGGCGGTCGTGTTGATCGGCACCTGCCAGCCCTGCCAGCTGCGTGCAGGCACGCCCATCTCCTGCAGGGTCAGGGACATCAGGCCCGCGGTCACGTTCTCTCCGGAACTGACCACCGCGTCGTATTCGCGCGCGTCAAACAGCGGAGAGGTCTGTTCGACCCATCCGACCAGTTCGTTCGTCTTGCCGGACATGGCGCTGACGATGACGATCACGTCATAGCCCCGCTCGACCTCGCGCTGCACCTTGCGGGCGGCGTTCTTGATCCGGTCCAGATCGGCCACCGAGGTGCCGCCGAATTTCATTACCAGAAGCGGCATCAAGGGCCTCCAGCCAAAGGATGTGCGTCGGCGGGGCTTTTAGGGGCGGTGCGCGCGAACCGCAAGGGGCGGCGCTAGTTCGTCTTGGGACGCGGGACGAAGGGCAGGGGGGCCACGGGAACGCCGTCCTCGATCAGCTTGCGCGCATCCTCGGGGCGGGCCTCTCCATGGATGGCGCGGGCGGGCCGCGTGCCCTCGTGCATCGCGCGGGCCTCCTCGGCGAAGGACAGGCCGACATAGTCGGAGCTGGTCTCGATCTTGCGGCGCAGCGCCTGCAAGGCGGCCTCGGCGGGGTTGCGGGGGGCGGTCAGGGTCTTGTCGCTGACCGCCGGGGCCATCAGCGCCCGGTCGACCTTGGTGGCGCCGCAGACCGCGCAGCCGACCTGACCCGCATCGCGCATCGCCTCGAACCCGTCCGAGGACCGGAACCAGCCGTCGAAATCATGCCCCTGGTCGCAGCGCAAGGCATAGCGGATCATCGCAACAACTCCTGTCAGATGATCCCTATATCGGGTCCGCCGGGGGCGCGTGCAAGATCGTCCAGCCGCGCGATCAGCGCCGCAGGATCGCCCGCCCGGTCCACCAGCACGGCCCGCGCCGCGCGGCCCATCGCACGGGCCTCGTCGGGCGTGTCGGTCAGCCGCGACAGGGTCGCCATCAGATCGCCCGCGGGTCGCGCCGCGCCGTGCCCGTCCAGCGCATCGAAGGCCTCGACGAAGTTGCCGACATGGGGGCCGTGGATCAGCGCGCAGCCATGGGCCGCGGGCTCCCACGGGGTGTGGCCGCCATGGTCCTGCAGGCTGCCGCCGATGATGCAGATCCCGGCGCGCGCGTACCAGCGCGCCATCTCTCCCAAGGTGTCGGCCAACAGCACGCCGCCTGACGGCGCATCGTCCGCGCCCGCGCTGCGGCGCGCGAAGGACAGGCCGCGCGCCGCGATCAGTGCCGCGATGGCATCCCCCCGGTCGGGATGGCGCGGCGCCAGGATCAGGCGCAGGTCGGGCCGGGCATCCCGCAGCGCGGCAAAGGCGTCCAGCACCGGCCCGTCCTCGCCCTCATGCGTCGATGCCGCCAGGATCACCCGGTCGCGGGCCGCACTGTCCGGGGGCACGGGCTGCGCCGCAGGGGCCAGCAGCTTGAGGTCCAGCCGCGGCAGCAGCGCGCGGTGCGGCAGGCCCAGGTTCAGAAGGCGCGCCTCGCTGCCTTGATCCTGCGCCGACAGGGCCGCGACGCGTCCCAGCATCGGCTCGATGATGCGCGGAAACCGCGCCCAGGTGCCCGCCGACCGTTCCGACATGCGCGCCCCAATCATCGCCTGGCGGATGCCGCGTTCGGCCAGCAGGCGCGACCGCAGCGGCCAGAACTCTCCCTCGACGGTGATCGCCAGCGTGGGGCGCGCGGCATCCAGGAAGCGCGTCAGCGCGCCGGGTAGGTCAAGGGGCGCCAGCCGCGCGGGCAGGCCCCAGTCCTGCGCCAGTGCGCGGCCCGTCTCGCTGTTGGTGGTGACCGTCAGGGGGTGGCGCGCGGCCAGTGCCTCGATCACCACGCGGGCCGAGGTCAGCTCTCCGACGGATGCGGCATGCAGCCAGATCGCGGCGGGGCCGGGCGCGCCCGTGTAGACCAGACGCTCGCGCAGCGCCCGCGATCCGCCCAACCGCGCGCGCAGGCACAGCGCGGCCTCGGCGATGCGGGTCGTGGCGTCATAGATCATGCAGGAAGGTCCCCTCGGTCAGGATGAGGTGGAGGCGGGTACCGGAATCGAACCGGTCTTCACGGATTTGCAATCCGGTGCGTAACCTCTCCGCCAACCCGCCGCCGTCGAGAGTGGCCGTGTCCTAGCGGATTGCCGCGACCCTTGCAAGACGCGAAGCGCGGGGCCGATGTCCTGCGTTGCCCAACTGCGGGAAACATGGCAATAGTCGGCCAAACAGGTCCAGCAGAGGTTCCCCGACATGAGCGATTTCGCCGCGCGCCGCACGACGATGGTGGATACGCAGGTGCGCACCAGTGACGTCACCAAGTTCCCGGTGATCGACGCGATGCTGACCATTCCGCGCGAGGAGTTCGTTCCCGCCAGCCGCCGCTCTGTCGCCTATTCCGGCGAGAACCTGGACATCGGCCACGGCCGCGTCCTTCTGGAGCCGCGGACCTTGGCCAAGATGGTCGATGCGCTGGACATCCAGCCCGACGAGCTGGTCCTGGACCTGGCCTGCGGCTATGGCTACTCCGCCGCCGTCATGGCCCGCATGGCCGAGGCCGTCGTCGCGATCGAGGACGACGCGGAACTGGCCTCCGAGGCCGAACAGCGCCTGTCGGAGGCGGGCATCGACAACGTCGCCGTCCTGCACGCCCCCCTGACCGAAGGCGCGCCCAAGCAGGGGCCCTATGACGTGATCCTGATCGAGGGCGCGGTCCAGGACATCCCCGCCGCCATCGTCGAGCAGCTGCGCGAGGGCGGCCGCGTCGCCGCCCTGTTCGTCGAGGGCGCGCTGGGCGTCGCCCGGATCGGCACCCGGCAGAACGGCCAGCTCAGCTGGCGTTATTCGTTCAACGCCAAGGCTCCGATGCTGCCCGGGTTCGGCCTGCAACGCGGGTTCGCATTGTGACCCCGCTTGCGCGGTTCGCGGGGGGTGCGCTGCTGGCCTTGGCCGCGGCACTGCCCGCCCGCGCCGAATCGTTGGCCGACACCATGGTGGCGGCCTATCGCCATTCGGCGCTGATCGAACAGAACCGCGCCGTCCTGCGCGCCGCCGACGAGGATGTCGCGGCCTCCGTCGCGGCGCTGCGCCCGGTCGTCGAATGGGTCGCGCGCCAGTCCGCCTCGCGGACCGAGGGGGGCACGACCGTGCGCTCGACCTCGCTGTCCCTTGGCGCGCAGCTGACGCTTTATGATTTCGGACGCTCGCAGCTGGCCATCGACGGGGCCAAGGAGCAGGTCCTGGCTACGCGACAGGCGCTGGTGGGGGTCGAACAGGACATCCTGCTGGCCGCGACCGTCGCCTATTTCGACGTGCGCGAGGCCATCCAGCAGGTCGGGCTGCAGGAAAACTCGGTCGACGTCCTGTCCAGCGAACGCCAGGCCGCGCAGGACCGATTCGACGTGGGCGAGATCACCGTGACCGACGTGGCGCTGGCCGATGCGCAGCTGGCGGCGACCCGTGCCGCGCTGGCTGCCGCCAACGGCCAGCTGGAGATCGCGCGCGAGGCCTATCTGGCCGTGACCGGCCGCCAGCCGGGTCGCCTGGACGCGCCGCCGCCGCTGCCCAACCTGCCCGCCACCCTGGACGAGGCACGCCAGATCGCGCAGCGCACCCACCCCGCAATCGGTCAGTCGCAACGCCAGGCCGCCGCGGCCGAGATCGGCGTGGCCGCCGCCGCCGCCGAACGCAACCCGACCCTGTCGGGCACGGCCAGCGTCGGCGTGACCCGCGCGCCCGAAGCCAGCCTGGGCGGCCGCTATGGCAGCCGCAATTCGTCGTCTGTGGGGTTGGAACTGAGCCAGACCCTCTATTCGGGCGGGCGCCTGTCGGCCGCGCATCGCCGCGCGATGGCACAGCGCGACCAGGCACGTTCGGCACTGCTGAACACCGCGCGCCAGATCAGCCAGCAGGTCGGAGAGACCTGGGCGAACATCGCTGTCGCCCGCGCGCAGATCACCGCGATCAACCAGCAGATCTCGGCCGCGCAGCAGGCCTATGACGGCGTCCGCGAGGAGGCGCTGCTGGGTGCGCGGACCACGCTGGACGTGCTGGACGCCGAACAATCGCTGCTGGAGGCGCGGGCCGACCGGATTTCCGCGGAATCGAATCTGCAGTTAGCTCATTATCAACTTCTGGCTGCTATGGGTCTGTTGACGGTAGAAAACCTGCAACTGGGGATACCCACCTATGACCCATCGCAATATTACAACGCTGTGCGGGACGCGCCCGCAACCAGCAAGCAGGGCGAAAGCCTGGACCGCGTGCTGCGCGCCATCGGCCGGAACTGATCCGGCCCCGGCGGTGCGCCATGACTGAGGCGCGCCGCATGACCCCCGTCGAGGATTCGGCGACCGACACCCCCGCACCGCGGCGCAGCACTGCCAAGGCCGCTGCGGCGCCCAAGGCACCGCGCCGCCGCAGCGCCAAGGCCGATGCGGCCGCCTCCGCCACCAAGCCGGCCCGTGCCAAGGCCCCCCGCGCCAAGGCCGACTCGGAGACCAAGCCGGCCCGCGCGCGCACCAGCAAGGTCGCGCCGGCGCAGCCCGCTCAGGTCGTCACCCTGCCGGTCCTGACCCAGGATCAGCCGATCGGACAGGCCGCCCAGGAAATCGCCCGCATCCGTGCCGAAATGCAAAGCATCCGGCACATGATCGACGCCCAGCCCGTGATTCACAGCGACGCGCGCACTATGCTGCACCGCCTGTCTCAGGATCCGACCCCGCGGGGCATGCTGGCGGGCAGCACGGCCTCGGTCATCCTGCTGGCCCCGCATCTGCGCAGGGCGGTCGCGGATCTGCCGGACGACGGCGTACCGCCGTCGCGGCCCCGGCGCGCGACAGGCAAGGCCCGCGGCAGGACGGCAGCGGCGCTGGCCCTGCCTGACGCGGTCGTCGAGGCGCCCATCGCCGATGCCTTGACCGAGGAGGTCGTGGTGTCTGCCGTGGCACCGGCGGTCATCCCGGCCGCAGCGGCGCCCCGGTCCCGTATCGCACGGTTGCTCTCTGCGTGGGGCGACTGGCTGCTGTGGCGCCTGCTGCCGCCGGCGATGCCCGCCCAGGCATCCGCACAGGATGCGGCTGTCGGTCCTGCGCAGGTCCGCGGATCAGCGGCCGCCGATGTCGTCCCTGCGCCGCACGCCCATGCGCCCGCGGGCGACGGTCCCGACCGTCCGCAGGCGGACGATGGCGCCGCGCTGCCGCATCTGCCGGTCGCGCAGATCGTCGCCCAGACCGTTGCGCAGATGATGGACGACAAGACCATGCGCGCCCACCTGCAGGAGATGATCCGCGAGGAGCTGGAGGGAGAGATGGGCGCCCGCTTTTCGGGCAACCTGCGTGCCGTGGTACGGCGCGAGATCGCCACGGCGCTGGATGAACGGCTGACGCATCTCTGATCCCCGTCCGGGGATCAGTTCAGGTACCGCTCGGGGTCGACGCTTTCGAACCCCCGGCGGATCTCGAAATGGACGAAGCCCGCGTCGCCCGCCTGGCCCAGGGATTGTCCCGCGCTGACGCTGTCGCCCTTGGCGACGGCGACATCGCCCAGGTTGGTATAGACGCTCATCAGGTCGCCCTCGTGGCGGACCACGATGATCGGCGTGCCCGCGCTGTCGCGGGTGATCGCGGCCACCTGGCCGCTGCCTGCCGCGGTGACCGCCGTGCCGCCCGAGGCCGCGATGTCGATCCCGTCGTTCTGGCCCTTTTCATAGACTCGGATGATTGACCCCTGGACCGGCATGCGGAACTGGCCGCCGCCCGATGCCGCGGTCCGCGTGGATCCCAGGTCGGTCTGGGGCGTGTCAGGC
The DNA here is from genome assembly GCF_028621715.1 of Paracoccus marcusii. NCBI lineage: Bacteria > Pseudomonadati > Pseudomonadota > Alphaproteobacteria > Rhodobacterales > Paracoccaceae > Paracoccus > Paracoccus marcusii. Next base: position 1,677,647 of record NZ_CP117466.1, read on the forward strand.
GCTGGGGCGCCCGCGGGTGGCGTCTCCTCGGCGGGCAGGGGACGCGTGGCCGATGGCGGGGTCGGGGTCGGGCTCCCCGCGCCGGGGGCGGTCGTGGCCAGCCTGTCGGGTTTCTGGCCGGGCTGCGGCACCAGAAGACGCTGGCCGGTCCGCAGGCTCATGTCGGCCGGCAGGCCGTTCCAGCTGGCCAGATCCTGGACGCTGACGTCATAGCGGCGCGCGATGGCCCAGGCCGTCTCTCCGGCGGCGACGACATGCTCGCCCGGGTTTGCAGCGGCGGCAGGGGCCGGGGCGGCGCGCCGCGGCGTGGGGCTGGCCGGGGCGCTGCCGGCGAAGGGGTCGGTCACGATCGCCGTGCCGCCACCGCTCGCGGCCCCCGCGGGGACCTGCGTCGGCAGGACCAGGACCGCACCCGCCAGCAGGGGCGCGTCGGCGGGCAGGGCATTGTGGCCGGCCAAAGCCGTCGCATCCAGCCCAAGCCGGGCGGCGATCGATGCGGGCGTGTCGCCCGCCTGCGCGACCGCGACCTGGCCGCTGGAAAAGCTGATGACGCCGCGCGCGTCGGGCGCCGGACGGGGTGCCGCGGCTGCGGCCGCGGGGGCGGTGTCCATGCCCCCGATCAGCCCGCGCAGGTCGGGGTCGAAACTGCCGTCCGACCCGCAGGCCGTCAGCGCCAGCACGGCCAGCATGGCGCAGCCGGTCCGAATATCACGTCTTGTCATGGTCCTGTCCTCGGCCTGCCTGGTGGTGGCCGGGGGTCATGTCTGGCCCAACCCCTCGACCAGCGGAACGAACCGCACCTGCCGCAACTCGTCGTAATCGAAACCCTCCTGGGTCCGCGTCACGCGGATCAGGGTCTGGACCGCGTCCGACTGTCCGACAGGCACCACCATGATACCGCCGATCTTCAGCTGTGCCAACAGGAGCCCGGGCGGATCCTCGGCCGCGGCGGTCACAAGTATGCGGTCGAAGGGGGCCTGGTCGGGCAGGCCCCGCGATCCGTCGGCCACCTGCGCGATGATGTTGTAGAGACCCAGTTCGCGAAAGATCGCCTCGGCCTCGTGGACCAGGCGGCGGTGGCGGTCGACGGTGTAGACGCGCCGGCACAGTCCCGACAGGACCGCGGCCTGGTATCCCGAACCGGTGCCGACCTCCAGCACGGTGTCGCGGGGACCGACGTCCAGGGCCTGGGTCATCAGGCCGACGACCGAGGGCTGGCTGATCGTCTGGCCGCAGGGGATGGGCAGGGGGGTGTCCTCATAGGCGCGGTCGGCGAACTGGCCGCGCACGAACAGGCCGCGGTCGATCCCCTCCATCGCGGCCATGACCCGCGGATCGGTGACCCCGCGGGACCGCAGCTGAAAGACGAACCGCATCTTGCGTTCCGCGTCGTCGTCCTCGTCGCTCATTCGGCGGCCCGTGCCAGCGGATCGTCCAGCGCTGCCGCCAGTCGGTCCAGCGACGCATGGCAGGTCAGGTCCGCCCGCATCGGCGTGACCGAGACGAACCCCTCCATGTTGGCGGCCACATCGGTCCCGTCGCGCGCCGGCGCCTGCTGCGACCCGCCCGCGATCCACATGAACCGGCGCCCGTTCGGCGCGCTGTAGGGCTGGGCGGCAAAGCGCGATCCCTGGCGCTGGCCCTGGGGTGCGACGCGCAGGCCCCGGACCTCCGTGGCCGGAACCGGCGGAAAGTTCACGTTGTAGAACAGGCGGAAGTCGGCATCCGTCGACCAGTCGCCATGATCCAGAAGGCGGCGGATCACCGCGGCGCCATGCGTGCGCGCGCCTTCGAAGGGGTCGGCAAGGTCCGCGGTGCGCGGGCCCAGGTACTGCGACAGCGCGATCGCGGGCAGGCCCTGCAGCGCGGCTTCCATTGCGCCGCCGATGGTGCCCGAATACATGGCATTCTCTCCGGCATTGTTGCCGCGGTTGACGCCCGACAGCACCAGGTCGGGGGCCGCGCCCACGATATCGCCTAGGGCCGCCAGCACGCAGTCGGCGGGGCTGCCCTCGGCGGCATAGCGGCGTTCGGCCAGGCGGGCGACCATGGTGGGGTGGGTATAGCTGATGCAATGACCCACGCCCGACTGCTCGAACGCGGGCGCGACGGTCCAGACCTCGCCATGCGGGCCGGCCAGTTCGGTGGCGATCTGGTGCAGCACCTCCAGGCCCGGGGCGTTGATCCCGTCGTCATTGGTGATGAGAATGCGCATCCTGTCCCCTGTTCCGGCTGACCGCGCCCCTGCGCACGCGGATGTGACCCGATCTGCTTAGCGGGGGCGGCTTTCTGCTTCAACCCGTTCCTGCGCCGCAGGGCGGAAGCGGTTTGACGTCGGGCGCGCCGCGTTGCATCGTGGGACGGTGCGCAACGGGCCGGGATGCGATGCAGATCTTTCTTCCCATCGCCGAAGTCTCGGTCAACGCCTTCACCCTGATGGGGTTGGGCGGGCTGGTGGGCGTCATGTCCGGCCTGTTCGGCGTCGGTGGCGGCTTCCTGATCACGCCACTGCTGTTCTTCATCGGCATCCCGCCCGCCATCGCGGTGGCGACCGGCGCGAACCAGGTGGTCGCGTCGTCGGTGTCGGGCGTGCTGGCGCACATGAAGCGCAAGACCGTCGATTTCCGCATGGGGGGCGTCCTGTTGGCCGGCGGGATGGTCGGATCGGGCCTGGGGGTCGTGGTCTTCAACATCCTGCAGCAGCTGGGCCAGGTCGAGCTGGTCGTCCAGCTGTGCTATGTCGTCTTCCTGGGCCTGATCGGCGCGATGATGCTGCAGGAGAGCCTGCGGGCCTTGTTGCGCGCGCGCCATCCCACGGGGCGGCGGCGCCTGCACCAGCACATGTGGGTCCACCGCTGGCCGCTGAAGGTCAAGTTCCGTGCCTCGGGCCTCTATATCAGTGTCATTCCGCCCCTTCTGGTCGGGGTCGCGGTGGGGGTTCTTGCCGCGATCATGGGCGTCGGCGGCGGCTTCATCATGGTGCCCGCGATGATCTATCTGCTGGGCATGCCCACTAAGGTCGTGGTGGGAACGTCGCTGTTCCAGATCACCTTCGTGACCGCCTTCACCACGCTGATGCACGCGGTCAGCTACAACACGGTCGATGTGATGCTGGCGGTGCTGCTGATCGTGGGGGGTGTCATCGGCGCGCAGATCGGCACCACGCTGGGCGCACGCCTGCGGGCCGAGCAGCTGCGCATCCTGCTGGCGCTTCTGGTGCTGGCGGTCTGCGGCAAGCTGGCGCTGGACCTGTTCCTGACACCTGACGACCTGTTCGTCATCACCACGCGGGGGCAATGATGCGGGGGGTCGTCCTGGCGATGATGCTGGCGCTGCTGCCCGGTGCGCTGATGGCGCAAGGGGCGGGATCGACCATGCCCACGGACCCGGATGCGGGCCTGATCCCCCCGGTGGACGCCCCCCAGGTCTGGCCGCTGTTCCCCGATCCGGGGTCGCCGCGCGGCGATCCGGTCGCCCCCGCCGACCAGGGGGGGGAGCAGGTGGTGGCGGGACTGTCGAACAGCGCCGTGGCGATCACGACCAGCTTCGATGGCAGCGACATTCTGATCTATGGCGCCGTACGGCGCGAGACGCCGATTCCCGACGGCCCGCTGGACGTGATCGTGACGATCGAGGCGCCGTCCGAACCCCTGACCATCTGGCAGAAGGCCCGCCGCTTCGGCATCTGGGTCAACACCGAACGCGTCGATGTGGGGGCTGCGCCCAGCTTCTATGCGGTGGCGACGACGCGGCCCCTGGACGACATCCTGGCGCCGGACTGGGACAACCGGTACCGCATCTCGCTGCCGCTTGTGCTGCGCGCCTTTGGCGGCGCCCCCGAGGTCGAGGATACGCTGCCCTATACCCAGGCCCTGCTGCGTCTGCGCCAGCAGAACGGCCATTACCGGATGGAGGAGGGGGCCGTGACCCTGGTCGAGGACACGCTGTTCCGCACGGACATCCGCCTGCCTGCCAACCTGATCGAGGGCGATTACCGCGCCCGCATCTTCCTGCTGCGCGAGGGGGCGGTGATCGACGCCTATGGCGCCGCGATCGAGGTGCGCAAGGTGGGCCTGGAACGCTGGCTGTACCGTTTGGCCTTCGACCAGCCGCTGCTCTATGGCTTGATGTCGCTGGCGGTGGCGGTGATCGCCGGCTGGGGCGCCTCGGCCGCGTTCAGGAAGCTGCGGCGCGCGTGATCGCCGATCATCTTGGCTGCGGGGCAGCGGCGTAGGGTCTCCCTGCAATGTTAATCCCGCGTCTGCACGTCTTGATGGGCTTACGTGGCAATCGTCGGGGGCACTGCATGATACAGTTTGCAGCCTTTCTGGCTGTCGAGCCGTCCGGGTATGCCATCCGCGGGATCGATCAGTCGGCCTGACCGGCGGGCCGGCGCATGTGGTCAATGTATCCTATGGCCCAACGTCGTTGATCGTCGAGGCGGAACTGGAGGCTTGGAGCCCGCTCGAATGCACGGCATCGGGCGGTGCAAGATTTAATGTTGGACGACAGACCGCAGACGGCGGCAGCGGAGGGCGGTGCTCGATATTGCAGGGTGACCGACGGCGGGCCCGTCGGAGGACCGGGACTGTTCCGGCGTTTGATCGGTGGGAGCAATCCAGAGGGTCATTTTGTCCCTGGCAAGCCGACTTTGGACCTGCATCGGCCGGATGGCGGTAGGAACAGCAATGCGTGGGAATGAGGAACCGCGCTGCGCTTGCGCTTCCGCCACCACGCGGTTACGCCCGCTAAGGCGACGCCCGCGCCGGCGCGCCGGTTGACGGCGCGCGTCGCGTCACCCTTCGGACATACCAGGATGCGCCGTGGGCGGTACTGCTGGAGTTCAAGGGGAGGCAAGGTCCAGGGCGGCTGACCGGGATGGTTGCCGTGGCCGGGACCGTCCATGGTCCGGCCATCGGCAGGCCTCACCCGCGGTCATGCGATAAGGCCCCGCGATCGCTCGCGGGGCCTCTCCTCCCTTGTGGTGCGGGCCGTCCCCCTCCACTGGTCCGGCCCGCGGGGGGTCTTCAGGCGCCGATCAGGTCGGACTGGCGCAGGGTCACCTCGGCCTGCTTGATCGACGCGATGTCGACCAGGCGGCCCTTGTAGACGGTGGCGCCGGCGCCTTCGGCCTTGGCCTTCTCCATCGCGGCCAGGATCTCGCGCGCCTCGGTGACGGCGGCCTCGCTGGGCGAGAACACCTCGTTGGCCAGCGCGATCTGGCTGGGATGGATGGCCCACTTGCCGACCATGCCCAATGTGGCGCTGCGCAGGGCCTGCGCGCGGAACCCCTCGGGGTCGCTGAAGTCGCCGAAGGGGCCGTCCACGGGCAGCAGCCCGTGCGTGCGGCAGGCCGCGACGATGGCGGTCTGGGCCCAGTGCCACGGATCGGGCCAGTATTTCTGGCCGTCCCGGATCATGTAGTAATTTTCCTGCGTGCCGCCGATGCCGGTGGTGGCCATGCCCATCGACGCCGCAAAATCGGCAGCGCCCAGGCTGATCGCCTGCAGGCGCGGGGACGCGGCCGCGATCTCCTCGACATGGCAGATGCCGGCGGCGGATTCGATGATGACCTCGAAGGCGATTGGCTTGGTACGGCCCTTGGCGCGTTCGATGGCGGTGACCAGCGCATCGACGGCATAGATGTCGGCCGCGCATCCCGCCTTGGGGATCATGATCTGGTCCAGCCGATCACCCGCCTGTTCCAGCAGATCGACCACGTCGCGGTACCAGAAGGGCGTGTCCAGCCCGTTGATGCGCACCGACAGCGTCTTGGTGCCCCAGTCGACATCATTGATCGCCGCGATGATGTTGGCGCGCGCCTGGTCCTTGTCGGCGGGCGCGACCGAATCCTCCAGGTCCAGGTTGATCACGTCGGCGGCAGAGGCGGCCATCTTGGCGAACAGCGCGGGGCGCGATCCGGGGCCGAACAGCTGACAGCGGTTCAGGCGCGCGGGGGGCAGGGGCTGTTGGCGAAAGCTCATGGCAGGGTCCTGTTCGACAAGATTCGGGCCTGCCATCGGTAATAATGTTGCGCTGCGGTTGCAGCAAGCCCTATTTCCGCAATGCGGCATCGGGCGCGGTTCTTGACGCAGCGGGGCTTTGGGCGCAGGACCGGGCCCGAACACGCGACGGCACGGAGGCAGCGATGACGCGGACGGTCTATGTGAATGGCGATTACACCCCCGAGGATCAGGCCATGGTATCGGTCTTTGACCGGGGGTTCCTGATGGCCGACGGCGTCTATGAGGTGGTCAGCGTGCTGGGCGGCAAGCTGATCGATTTCGAAGGGCACATGGTGCGGCTGAAGCGGTCGCTGTCGGAACTGGCCATCGCCAATCCGCTGTCGGACGACGCGTATCTGGCCGCCCATCGCGACCTGGTGGCGCGGAACGACATCACCGACGGGCTGGTCTATCTGCAGGTGACCCGCGGCAATCCGGGTGATCGCGATTTTGCCTATCCGTCGGCGGATACGGTGCCGACGGTGGTGATGTTCACGCAATCGAAGCCCGGCCTGGCCGACGCCCCCGCGGCCAAGACCGGGTGGAGCGTCGTCAGCGTCGATGACCTTCGCTGGGGTCGGCGCGACATCAAGACGGTGCAGCTGCTGTACCCGTCGATGGCCAAGATGGAGGCCAAGGCGCGCGGTGCGGACGATGCCTGGATGGTCGAGGACGGGCGCGTGACCGAGGGAACCTCGAACAACGCCTATATCGTCAAGGGCAACACGATCGTGACGCGGGAACTCAGCCACGACATCCTGCACGGGATCACCCGCGCGGCGGTGCTGCGCTTTGCCCGCGAGGCGCAGATGCAGGTCGAGGAGCGCGCCTTCACCATCGCCGAGGCGCAGGCGGCGGACGAGGCGTTCATCACCTCGGCCTCGGCCTTCGTGATGCCGGTCGTGTCGATCGACGGGGCGCGCGTGGGGGCGGGCACGGTTGGCCCGGTGGCCACGCGCCTGCGCGAGATCTATCTTGAGGAGAGCCTGAAGACCGGGGTCTGAGTTGCGTCCCGCGGCGGCGGGGGGCCAGCCCCCCGCACCCCCCGGCGTCGTCACAACCCGCTGTCGGCCAGCACCTTCGTGATCACCGGCGCCAGCCTGTCGGCCCAGATCTGCTGGCCTTCGGGGGTGGCGATCAGGTCGTTGCGGACCTCGATCAGCATGTTCGGGCGGCCGTGGCGCAAGGCGTGGCGATCGACGCTGTCTCCGTCCAGATGCCCGTCATAGGGCTGGTTCTCACCGGTGATCCAGCCCTGATCGCGGCAGGCCGCAACCATCGCCGGGCCAAGGCGCGGATCGGCATGCGAATAAAGGATGCCGACCTGCCACGGCCGCGGCGGGCGCCCCCGCAGCTGCGGGGTGAAGCTGTGGACGGCGCAGATGCAGCGGTCCGGGTGCAGCGCCGCGACCCGGGCCAGCGCCGCGTGATAGGGGCGGTGCAGCCGGTCCAGCCGGCGCTGGCGTTCGGCCGCGTCAGCCAGCCGGTTCGTCGGGATCACCGTGCCGTCATAGAGCCGCATCAGCAGGGTGGGGTCGTCCTCTCCGCGGTTCGGATCGATCACCAAGCGCGAGAAATCCGACAGGATTGCGGGCGCGTCCAGCCGTTCGGCCAGCCGTTCGGTCAGCCCGGCCGCGCCGACGTCATAGGCGATGTGCCGGGCCATGTCGGCGGGCGCGATGCCCAGGGTGCCGCCGCCGACCCAATCGGGCACGCGGTTCGTGGCGTGATCGCAAGTGATCAGCCACCGCGAGGGGCGGTCCTGACCCAGGATGCGGAAGGGCGTCGCTGTCGTGTCATCGGTCATGATGCAGGCTGTCTACGACGGATGGCGGACAGACGCCAGTTGCCGACCATCGGCATTTGCGGCATAGATAGCGCTAAACCTGAGACAAGGGCGGGATGATGAGACGACATCGCAACGTGAAGATCGTGGCAACCCTGGGACCGGCATCATCGTCGAAAGAGATGATCCGCGCACTGTTCGATGCCGGGGCCGACGTGTTCCGCCTGAACATGAGCCATGGCAGCCATGACGATCACCGGGCACGCCACGACACGATCCGCGAGATCGAGGCCGAGACGGGCCGTCCCATCGCCATCCTGGCCGACCTGCAGGGCCCCAAGCTGCGCGTGGGTCCCTTTGCCGCCGGGCCGCACGAACTGGCCGTGGGCGATCATTTCCGCTTTGACCTGTCGCCTGATCTGGGCGATGCGACCCGCGTCTCGTTGCCGCACCCCGAGATCTTCGCGGCCCTGATCGAGGGGTCGGAGCTGCTGGTCAACGACGGCAAGATCCGCCTGACGGTGCAGAAATGCGGCCCCGATTTCGCCGATTGCGTGGTCACGGTCGCTGGTGCGATCAGCGACCGCAAGGGCGTGAACGTCCCGGACGTGGTGCTGCCGCTGGCCGCGCTGTCGGACAAGGACCGCGCCGACCTGGAATTCGCCTGCGAGTTGGGCGTGGACTGGCTGGCCCTGTCCTTTGTCCAGCGTGCCGAGGACGTCGAGGAGGCCAAGACCCTGGCCAAGGGTCGCGCCGCGATCCTGTCCAAGATCGAGAAGCCCGCGGCCGTGCGCGCCTTTGACGAGATCCTGCAGGCGTCCGACGGGATCATGGTCGCGCGCGGCGACCTGGGCGTCGAGCTGCCGGTCCATTCGGTGCCGCCGATCCAGAAGCGCCTGGTCCGCCTGTGCCGCAGCGCCGCCAAGCCGGTGATCGTGGCCACGCAGATGCTGGAATCGATGATCGACAGCCCGATGCCCACCCGCGCCGAGGTCAGCGACGTCGCCAACGCCATCTATGAAGGCACCGACGCCGTCATGCTGTCCGCCGAGAGCGCCGCCGGCAGCTTCCCGGTCGAGGCCGTGCGCACGATGGACAACGTCGCCCGGTCGGTCGAGGCCGACCCGAACTATCGCTCGATCATCGAGGCGGCGCGCAAGGCCAGCCTGTCGTCGGTCCCCGACGCCATCGTGACCGCCGCGCGCGAGATCGCCGAGACGACCGACGTGGCCGCCATCTGCGCCTTCAGCCAGTCCGGCAAGACGATCAGCCTGATCGCCCGCGAACGGCCCCGCGTGCCGATCCTGGCGCTGTCGCCGATCCTGACGGTCACGCGCCGCATGGTGCTGACCTGGGGGACGCATTGCGTGACGACCCCGCGCATGTCGCGCTTCAAGGAGGCCGTGATCATCGGCACCCGCGCCGCCCGCGAATACGGCTTTGCCGATGAGACGCGGCAGGTCGTGGTGATGGCGGGCGTGCCCTTCAACGTGCCGGGCACGACGAACATCCTGCGCATCGCCCCCTGCGATGACCGCTTGATCTTCGCCACCGACCCGGAATAACGCTGGGGCCTTGAAACCCGGGGGGTGGTGATGTCCGATCTTCTTTTGCTGGCAGGGGTTGCCCTGTGCCTTCTGTCCGTGGTGCTTGCGGTGGTCCAGCTGCTGCAGACGCAGCCGCCGCGCGCGGCGATCTTGGCGCTTTTGGGCGGGATCGTGCTGCTGTTCGCGGGGGCCTGGATGGATCCCGAACCCTTCAGCCCGGCCGACATCCCGGCCGCGCTGGACACGGTCACCGGCGGCGCGCCCGCGTCCTGACCCCTTGCGCATTCCCGCGCGCCTGTGTAAGGCGACGCTTCCGTTCCCGTGCGGCCGGCCGACATGGCATTGCCGAGCCGCGCGTTCACTCTGATGAAGGAGATGAAAATGCCGAAGATGAAGACCAAATCCGCTGCCAAGAAGCGGTTCTCGATGACGGCCTCGGGCAAGGTCAAGGCAGGTCAGGCCGGCAAGCGCCACGGCATGATCAAGCGCACGACCAAGTTCATTCGCGACGCGCGCGGCACCACCATCCTGTCGGATGCGGATGCCAAGATCGTCAAGAAATACATGCCCTACGCTCGCTGATCAGGAGAACCACACATGTCCCGCGTTAAATCCGGCAAGGTGACCCACGCCCGTCACAAGAAAGTCCTTGATCAAGCCAAGGGCTACTATGGCGCGCGCTCGCGCAACTTCCGCACCGCCACCCAGGCCGTCGACAAGGCCAACCAGTACGCGACCCGCGACCGCAAGAACCGCAAGCGCAACTTCCGCGCGCTGTGGATCCAGCGGATCAACGCCGCCGTCCGCGCCGTCGATGCCGAGATGACCTATTCGCGCTTCATCAACCTGCTGTCGAAAGCCGGCATCGAGGTTGACCGCAAGGTTCTGGCCGACCTGGCCGTGAACGAACCCGACGCGTTCGGCGCGATCGTGGCACAGGCCAAAGCCGCCGCCTGATCGCGGCCACCGCATTGCCGCAGAGGCCCGTTCCCGATCCGGGGGCGGGCCTTTGTCATGCGCGGAACCCGCATGCGTGTCGGGCGTTCATCCCCCACAGAGACACACCCATCAAGGAGATCCCCATGGGCGAGATGACCGACAAGGCGAAAGCCGCAGGGAACAAGCTGGCAGGCAACGTCAAGGAGGGCATCGGCAAGATGACCGACAACGAGCGTCTGGAAGCCGAAGGCAAGGCCCAGCAGGCCAAGGGGACCGCACAGAACGTGTCGGGCACCGTCAAGGGCAAGCTGGGCGACGACATCTGATCGTCATCCATTGTCTGGAAAGGCCCCGCGATTTCGGGGCCTTTTTCATGTGGTGCGTCACCCCAGCAGCAGCTTGGCGGCGATGGACCACATGACGACGGCGATCACCGCCTCCAGGATGCGCCAGGCGGTGGGGTTGGCAAAGACCGGCCGCAGCCAGGCGGCGCCATAGCCCAGGGCGAAGAAGAACAGGAACGACCCCGTCACCGCGCCCGCCGCGAACGCGTCGCGGTCCCCCGCGAACCGGGTCGAGATCGTGCCCAACAGCACGACCGTGTCCAGATAGACATGCGGGTTCAGCCATGTCAGCGCCAAGCAGGCCAGAACCGTTCGCCGCAGCCCGCCCGGTCCGCGCCCGCCGCCTGCCTCCAGCGCCCCGGTCGCGCTGATCGCCGCGCGCAGGCTGCGCGCCCCGTACCAGATCAGGAACGCCGCCCCTGCCACGCGCATCACCGGGTCGATCCAGGGCAGCAACTGCGCGATGCGGCCAAAGCTGGTGACGCCCAGCACGATCAGCACCGCATCCGACAGCGCGCAGGTCAGGCAGACCGCCAGCACGTGATCCCCGCTCAGGCCCTGGCGCAGCACGAAGGCGTTTTGCGCACCGATCGCCACGATCAGGCTGAGGCCCGTCATCAGGCCGGTCAGAAAGATCGCAGGGCTCATGGGGCGTCTCCGGTCATGGGGTCGCGGTTGATCTAGTCGCCCCTGCCGGATTAGACAAACTCATGCTGCTAAGGCCGGGTAAGGAAAACTGATGCTGGATTATGCCGCTGCCCGTGCCGTTGCGACGATCGTGCGGACCGGCAGCTTCGAGGCCGCGGCGCGGGCTCTTGGGGTGACGCCTTCGGCGATCTCGCAGCGGGTCCGCAATCTGGAGGAGCGGTTGGGCACCGTCCTGATCCGTCGCGGACAGCCCTGTACCGCGACCGAAGCCGGAGCCCGCCTGTGCCGCCACATGGACCATGTGGGCATGCTGGAACAGACATTGGCGCAGCACCTGCCGGGGGTGGCCGACGGGGATGCCGCGCGGGTCACGGTGACGATCGCGACGAATGCCGACAGCTTGGGCACCTGGCTGATGCCCGCCCTGGCCGCCCATGCGCGCGACAGCGGGCACCTGTTCCAGATCGCCATCGACGACGAACAGCACACCGCCGACGGGCTGCGGCAGGGCAGGGTGCTGGCCGCCGTGACATCGCTGGACAGCCCGGTGCAGGGCTGCGCGGTGCGGCCCCTGGGGCGGCTGCGCTATCACGCGACGGCCAGCCCCGATTTCATGCGGCGGCATTTCCCTGACGGGGTGACGGCGGCGGCGCTGGCCCGTGCGCCGGCGCTGGCCTTTGATCGCAAGGACGGGCTGCAGCTGGCTTGGGTCCGACAGGTCACGGGGCAATCGCCGGTGCTGCCCGCGCATGGCCTGGCCTCGACCCAAGGTTTCGTGGATGCGTGCCGCGCGGGGCTGGGCTGGGGGCTGAACCCCGAGATGCTGGTGGCGGATGACCTGGCCTCGGGTAGGCTGGTGCAGATGGTGCCGGACACGCCGCTGGACGTGTCGCTGTACTGGCAGATCGGGCGGCTGGCTGAGGACCGGCTGTCCGGGCTGACGCGCGCGGTGCAGGCGGCGGCGGCCGCAGCCCTGCTGCCCGCGACATCTGGGCCGCTGTCCAACGGTTGACCCGCAGCCCCCGCGGCCCCAGCTTTGTAGGACAGCCCCAGCCAGAGGCCGCCGCCATGTTCGACCTGCCCCAAGCCGATCCCGCCAAGGTGCCGTTGGCGACCGTCCCCCTTGGCCTGTGGGGCACGGCCATGACCGCGCGCCGCAACGTGCTGGAACTGATCCCTGCCATCGCCACGCGCCAGCCCATCGTGTCGGGCAAGACCGGCGTCAGTTGGCACATGGTGATGGACCCGACCGCCCTGCGCCGGATCCTCAAGGAGAAGCTGGACGACTATCCGAAATCGGTTACGACCAAGCTGATCCTGAACCCGGCCATCGGTGACAGCCTGTTCGTGGCCGAGGGTGCGCATTGGCGCTGGCAGCGCCGCGCCGCCGCCCCGGCCTTTGCACAACGCCATGTCGAGGCGCTTGGCCCCGTGATGACCGCCGCCGCCGAGGCGTCCTGCCGCCGTCTGGCGGGCGCGCGCGGTCCGGTCGATCTGTTCCAGGAGACGGTGGCCGCCACCTTCGACGTGATTTCCGATGTGACCTTTTCCGGCGACGGGATGTTCGACCGCGATGCGGTGCATCAGTCAATCGACGCCTATATCGCGCAGACGGCCAAACTGTCGCTGATGGACGTGCTGGGCCTGCCCGCCTGGCTGCCGCGGCCGGGGCGGCTGTTTTCCGGCCCAGGGCTGAAGCGGATGAAGGCCATCGCGGACCAGTCCATCGCCGCTCGCGCGCAGGCCGCCGAAAAGCACGGGCCGCCCGACCTGCTGGACCTGCTGCTGGTCGCGCAGGACCCCGAGACCGGGCGCACGATGACCCGCGACGAACTGCGCGACAACCTGCTGACCTTCATCGTGGCGGGGCACGAGACGACCGCCTTGACGCTGGCATGGGCGCTGTACCTGATGGCCTTCGCACCCGACATCCAGGAGGCCGCCGCCGAGGAGGCGCGCCGTGCCTTGGGCGACCGCGCCGCCACCGCCGCCGATCTGGGCGCGCTTCCCCTGACCATGCGCATCGTGAACGAGACGTTGCGCCTGTACCCGCCCGCGGCCTTCCTGTCGCGCACCGCCCAGGCCCGCGACACGCTGTGCGGGCGCCAGATCAATCCCGGCGATACGGTCATGATGCCGATCTATGCGCTGCACCGGCATCACCTGCTGTGGGACCGGCCCGACGCCTTCGACCCCGACCGCTTTCTGAGCGCGCCCGACCGATATGCGTTCCTGCCCTTCGGCGCGGGGCCGCGCATCTGCATCGGCGCCAGCTTTGCCCTGCAGGAGGCGGTGATCATCCTGTCGACGCTGCTGGCGCGATTTCGCTTTGCCCGCGTGCCGGGGCGAGAGCCGCAGCCGCGCATGATCCTGACGCTGCGCCCCGAAGGCGGGGTCTGGCTGACCGTGACGCCCCGCGACTAAGCGGCTTGCGATTGCTCACATGGCTGTTACAGACTGCCCCTTGAAAAGGCAGCGGAGAACGCCATGACCGCCATCATCGATTTCCTCAACACCATCTTCTGGGGCTATGTGCTGATCTACGGCCTGCTGGCCGTGGGCATCTACTTCACCCTGCGCCTGGGCTTCCTGCAGTTCGTCCACTTTGCCGAGATGTGGCGCTGCGTGCGCGGATCGGGAGAGACGGACAAGGACGGAATTACCCCGTTCCAGGCGCTGTCGGTGTCGCTGGCCAGCCGCGTGGGCACTGGCAACATCGCGGGGGTCGCTGTGGCGCTGACGCTGGGCGGGCCGGGCGCGATCTTCTGGATGTGGATGGTGGCACTGGTCGGCATGGCCACAGCCTATGCGGAATCGACGCTGGCGCAGCTTTACAAGGTGCACGGGTCGGACGGGATGTATCGCGGCGGACCGGCGCAATACATCGCCCGCGGCCTGGGCCTGCCCTGGCTGGCCGCACTGTTCGCGGTCGCGCTGATCGTCGCCTTCGGCCTGGTGTTCAACGCGGTCCAGGCCAACTCGATCGCGCAGGCGGTCGAGGGCGCCTTCGGCATCGGCGCGGGCATGGTCGGCATCGGCGTGGCGATCCTGTCGGGCATCATCATCTTCGGCGGCATCCCCCAGATCGCGCGGGCGGCCCAGTTCATCGTGCCGATCATGGCGGGTCTCTACCTGCTGGCGGCGGTCGTCATCCTGGTGATGAACATCACCGAGGTGCCGGGCATCCTGGGCGGCATCGTGCGTTCGGCCTTCGGCCTGCAGGAGACCGTGGGCGGGGTCGCGGGCGGCGTCGCGGCGGCCATGCTGAACGGGGTCAAGCGTGGTCTCTTCTCGAACGAGGCCGGCATGGGCTCGGCCCCCAACATCGCGGCGGTGGCAGTGCCTAACCCGCATCACCCCTCCAGCCAGGGCTTCGTGCAGGCCCTGGGCGTCTTCATCGACACCATCCTGGTCTGCACGGCGACCGCGGTGATGATCCTGCTGGCCGATGTCATGCCCTCGGATCAGCTGACCGGGGTGAACCTGACCCAGGCCGCGCTGACCGACCATTTCGGCGGCTTCGGCCAGATCTTCGTGGCGGTGGCGATCTTCTTCTTCGCCTTCACCTCGATCATCGGCAACTATTCCTATGCCGAGAACGCCATCGTCTATCTGGGCGCGGGCAAGCCGGGCATCATGGTCCTGCGGCTGGCGGCACTGGGCATGGTGGTCTGGGGCTCGCTGCAGGCGGTCACGACCGTCTTCAACTTCGCCGATGCCAGCATGGGGCTGATGGCCACGATCAACCTGATCGCCATCGTCGCGCTGTCGGGGACCGTCGCGGTCGTCACCCGCGACTATCTGCGCCAGCGCAAGGCCGGGCACGAGCCGACCTTCCGCATCGGCGATCACCCCGGCATCGCGCCGGGCGTGAACCGCGACATCTGGAAATAAGGCGGCACGGGCGCGCGGTCTTTACCCCGCGCGCCCGGCCATGCTAACGCGGGCGCAACCAGGAAAGGCCCCGCGATGGACGATCTGACCCCCCTGCGCCAGCAATGGCTGGACCGCATTTCTGCCGCCTCCGACCCTCAGGCCATCGAGGACGTGCGCCTGTCCGCGCTTGGCAAGAAGGGCGAGCTGAGCCTGATGATGCGCGAGCTGGGCCGCATGTCCCCCGAGGAGCGCCAGACCACCGGCAAGGCGCTGAACCAGATCCGCGACGAGATCGACGCCGCCCTGCGCGCGCGCAAGCTGGCGCTTGAGGATGCGGCGCTGGACGCGCGTCTGCGCGACGAATGGCTGGACGTGACCCTGCCGGGCCGTCCGCGCCGCCAGGGGTCGATCCACCCGATCAGCCAGGTCACCGACGAGGTCACGGCGATCTTCGCCGACATGGGTTTCGCCGTCGCCGAAGGGCCGCAGGTCGAAAGCGACTGGTACAATTTCGACGCCCTGAACATCGCCCCCGAACATCCCGCACGGCAGGAGCACGACACCTTCTTCATGCACCGCGCCCCGGGCGACGACCGTCCGCCGCACGTGCTGCGCACCCACACGTCGCCGGTGCAGATCCGCGCCATGCAGGATCACGGCGCCCCGGTCCGCGTGATCGCGCCGGGCCGCGTCTATCGCATGGACATGGACCAGACGCACACGCCGATGTTCCACCAGATCGAGGGCGTGGCCATCGACCGCGACATCAGCATGGCGCATCTGAAATGGACGCTGGAGGAATTCTGCCGGGCCTTCTTCGAGGTGCCATCGGTCGAGCTGCGCTTCCGCGCGTCGCATTTCCCCTTCACCGAACCCTCGGCCGAGGTGGACATCCGCTGTTCCTGGGAAGGCGGCCAGCTGAAGATCGGCGAGGGCAATTCCTGGCTGGAGATCCTGGGTTCGGGGATGATGCATCCGCATGTCCTGCGCTCTGGCGGGATCGACCCGGATCAATGGCAGGGCTTTGCCTTTGGCATGGGCATCGACCGCATCGCGATGCTGAAATACGGCATCCCCGATCTGCGCGCCTTCTTCGAAAGCGACCTGCGCTGGCTGCGCCACTATGGCTTTGCAGCAGGCGACGTGCCGAGCGTCAGCGGCGGGTTGTCGCGCTGAAGGCTGCGCGCCCTGGCGATCGAGGGGCGCGCGCCGTGGACGTCAGGCGGTGAACGGAACGCCCGGTGCGGATGCGGGGAAGGCGGTTGGGTGCGGTCCGGAATGACCCCCGAACTCCACGGCCAGCCTCTGCCGCAGGGCGTCCTGATCGGCCCTGATGATCCCGGGGATCAGGAACAGATCGACGAACGCCCAAATCCCGACTGCGGCCAGCATGATCAGTCCGACCCCGAGGATCAGCGTCATCCAGCCCAGCACCCACAGGATCAGCATGGCGACTGCCGTGCCGGTCTTGCCTAGATAGAACCTGTGCGCCCCGAATCCACCCAGAAAAACCAGCAGAAGATAGGCGATCACGGGCGACCTGGTGTCGTTCGTGACACGCTGTTCGATAAGGATTCGCTGTTGGGTATCAAGGGGCACGTCGAAATCTCCGGATCTGAAAAGGGAATGTCTATAGTTGACCACCCTAGCACGGGCCGCCTTTACAGATCACGGAAACTTCAACCTCAGGTTAACGGCGCGCCATCACCGCAGCCGACGACGGATGTCCTCGCGATCCGCGCGGACCATTCCGGGGATCAGGAACAGGTCGATGATGCACCACAGCACCACAAAGCCCACCGCGGGCCAGCCGATCAGGATCGGCACCGTCAGCCAGCCGACGCCCCAAATGGCCAGCATGATGAACCCGCTGATCCAGCGGCCCAAATACATGCGGTGCAAGCCGAACCCCCAGAGGAAGATCAGCAGCAGATAGGCGATCAGCGGCGATTTCGCCTCGTTGGCCACCCGCTGCTCGATCAGCAATTCGCGCTGCACATCCATCCGCAAGGCTCTCCTGTTCCATGTCGCGCCCGCCATCGGGGCGCATTGCAAAGATAGGAACGCCCCGCGGCCACGCAAGATCCGCACCGCAGAACCCGGCGGATCCTGTGCGCGGTCGGTGACCCCGCGATGCCCGCGGCCTTCCGGCAGCACCGCCGACCACGGCGCCGTGCCCCAGGCCGATGGGATCGACAGCGTCCGGGGTCAGTCGACGCGCTCGAACCGCTCGAACACCAGGCCCACGGGGCGGATCGGTGCGCCGGGTTGGTCGGGGCGGTTCACGTCCGTCAGCGCCATCCGGTACTCTCCGGGTTCCAGCACCACCGGCCCCAACCGGGCGTCCACGCTGCCGTCCCGGTCGTCGGCCTGCACCACGACAGCCCCGTCCCGTGAAAACAGCGCCAGCTTGGCATCGACGCCGACCAGTTCGCCATAGGCGCTGACAATCAGCGCGGTCTCTCGGTCCAGGGTGAAGGTCAGCCATTGCGCGGTGCCGTCCTGCAGGACGACCGTCTCGCGGTCGGCGGCCAGGTCGATGGCCTGCATCGGATAGTCGCCATCCTTGGGCGGTGCCAGCTCGCCCTTGCGCCAGGCGGTGCGCAGATAGCTGTCGCGGTCCAGCGCCTCGACGCTGACGGTGATCGTGCCCTCGCCCGAGGAGATCGGCGCGACACCCAGGCAATAGTCGCCCCCGGCCAGACCGCTTGGGAAATCGAGGCGCGCGTTCAACCCGTCGGCATCGTCGTTGGCGGCGATCTGCGTGCCCGACCCGTCGAACAGGATCATGTTCGGGTCCAGCCCGTCGCTGACCGCGCGCAGGGTCACGGAGGCGCTGCCGTCCAGCGCGAATCGCAGATAGCGGACGGTGCCGTCCGTCTGCGCCTCAACGGGCAGGGCGGCGTTCAGCGGCCCCTGGCCCAGGGTCTCGGCAGGCGTTTCAAGAGTGCAGGCGGCGATGGTCGTGTCCACGGGACCGACCAGCAGGGCGGGCATGTCGGGACGCGTCAGCTGGACGGTCGCGGTCATGTCCGCGTCCCCGACGGGGATCAGCCGCACGCAATAGTCGCCCGGTCCGACGGACTGTTCGATCCGCGAATTCAGCCCGACGGCATCGTCATTCTCGGCCAGCAGGTCGCCGTCGGGGGTTTCCAGCCTGATCGACGGGTCGCCGTCCGACATCGCCTCCAGCCGCAGGGGCTGCATGTCGCCCGTCACCCGGAACATCGCATAGGGGTTGGTGCCGGCGGTCGTGGTCATCTGCCGCGACAGCGCGGCCCCCGCCGCGGTGATGTCGCTGGCATCGGGATCGTCGCCCAGCCAGGTGGCGGGCTGACCGGAACACTGCGGCTGGGCCGGGGCGTCCTGCGCCTGCACGGGCAGGGCTGCCAGCAGCAGGAGGGGCAGGGGGGCAAGACGGGACATGAGACTCATGATGACACCTTCGGTTTGCTTCGCGCTACAGTTGCACCCTGCGCAGGGCCCGGCAAGCGTGGTGACGGGCCGGGGATTCGGGGAAATCCGCTGATCCGGCTTGACCCAGGACGCATGGCACGGTTCAAGGCGGCAAAGTCCCCGCGCGGGCCGACCCGGAAGGCAGACGCCATGAAGTTCACCCTCTCCTGGCTCAAGGAGCATCTCGACACCACCGCGACCATCGACCAGATCGCCGAGGCGCTGACCGATCTTGGCCTGGAGGTCGAGGAGATCGCGGACCCTGCCGCTAGGCTGGGGACCTTTACCCTGGCGCGGATCGATCATGCCGAACAGCATCCCGATGCCGATCGCCTGCGCGTCTGCCGGGTGATGACGGACGAGGGCGAAAAGCAGATCGTCTGCGGCGCGCCCAATGCGCGGGCGGGCATCACGGTCGTGCTGGCCAAGCCCGGCGATTACGTCCCCGGCATCGACACGACGCTTGGCGTGGGCAAGATCCGCGGCGTCGAAAGCCACGGCATGATGGCCTCCGAACGCGAGCTGGAGCTGTCCGAAGAGCATGACGGCATCATCGAGCTGCCGTCCGGCGAGGTCGGGCAGCGCTTCGTCGACTGGCTGGCGCAGAACGCGCCGGACAAGATCGACCCGATGATCCACATCAAGATCACGCCGAACCGCCCCGACGCCCTGGGCGTCCACGGCGTCGCCCGCGACCTGGCGGCGCGCGGCTTGGGCACGTTGAAGGCCGTGACGGTCGATGCGGTGCCCGGCGCCTTTCCCTGCCCGGTGGGGGTGACCATCGACGCGGGCGTGGCCGCCAAGGCGCCGTTCTTTGCGGGCCGCGTGGTGCGGGGGGTGACGAACGGCCCGTCGCCCGCCTGGCTGCAGAAGCGCCTGCGCGCGATCGGCCTGCGCCCGATCAATGCGCTGGTGGACATCACCAACTTCTTCACCTTCGACCTGAACCGGCCGCTGCACGTGTTCGACGCGGGCAAGGTCGCGGGCGACCTGATCCTGCGCGGCGCACGGGCCGGAGAGGAGCTGGTGGCGCTGGACGACAAGACCTATGCCCTGCCCGAAGGCGCGGTGGTGATCTGCGACGACAACGGCATCGAAAGCATCGCGGGCATCATGGGCGGCGCGGCATCTGGCGCGTCCGAGAAGACGCGCGACGTCTTCATCGAGGCCGCCTATTTTGACCCGATCAGCACCGCCGCCACCGGCCGCGCGCTGAAGATCAACAGCGATGCGCGCTATCGCTTTGAACGCGGCATCGACCCGGCCTTCACCCTGCCGGGGCTGGAGCTGGCCACGCGCATGGTGCTGGACCTCTGCGGTGGCGAGGCCTCCGAGGTGGTGAGTGCCGGCGCGCTGCCCGACACGGGCCGCGCCTATCGCCTGGACCCCGCGCGCACCAGCCGCCTGGTCGGCATGGATATCGACGAGGCCGATCAGCGCGCCACGCTGGAAGCCCTGGGCTTCCGGCTGGAGGGCGAGATGGCGCATGTCCCCTCCTGGCGTCCCGACGTGCTGGGCGAGGCCGATCTGGTCGAGGAGATCGCCCGCATCGCCAGCCTGACCAAGCTGCAGGGCAAGCCCCTGCCGCGGGCCCAGGCCGGGGTGCCAAAGCCCGTGCTGACGCCCCTGCAGGTCCGCGAGAAGACGGCGCGGCGCATGGCGGCGGCTTTGGGCTACAACGAATGCGTGACCTACAGCTTCATCGACCAGGCCTCGGCGGCGCTGTTCGGCGGCGGGGATGATGCAGTGCGCGTCGAGAACCCGATCAGCAGCGAGATGAGCCATCTGCGCCCCGACCTGCTGCCCGGCCTGCTGCAGGCCGCGGCGCGCAACCAGGCGCGCGGCTTCGCCGATCTGGCGCTGTTCGAGCTGGGCCCGGTCTTTTCGGGCGGAGAGCCGGGCGAGCAGGCGGTCCGCATCAGCGGGCTGCTGGTCGGCCAGACCGCGCCGCGCGACCCCTTCGGCAGCCGCCGCAAGGTGGACCTCTATGACGCCAAGGCCGATGCCGAGGCGATCCTGAACGCCGTCGGCGCGCCTGCGCGTGCGCAGATCAACCGCAAGCTGGATGGCTGGTGGCATCCGGGGCGTGCGGGCAACATCGCGCTCGGGCCGAACGTGCTGGCAACCTTCGGCGAGATCCACCCCAAGGTCCTGCGCCAGATGGACGTCAAGGGGCCGGCCGTGGGCTTCACGATCCAGCTGGCCGCGGTGCCCTTCCCCAAGGTCAAGACGCCCACGCGCCCCGCGCTGGAGCTGTCCGAACTGCAGGCCGTCGATCGCGATTTCGCCTTCGTCGTGGATGCGGGGGTCGAGGCGCTGACCCTGGTCAACGCCGCCGCCGGGGCCGACAAGGCGCTGATCGCAGGCGTGTCCGTCTTTGACCAGTTCCAGGGGCTGGAGGGCGGCCAGAAATCGCTGGCCATCACCGTGCGCCTGCAGCCGCGCGACAAGACGCTGACCGATGCCGATATCGAGGCGGTCAGCCGCAAGATCGTCGAGAAGGTCGAAAAGGCCACGGGCGGCCGCCTGCGCGCCTGATCCACCCCGGTCACGGACATGAAAAGACCCCGCCCGGTTGTCCGGGCGGGGTCTTTTCATGTCGGCCGTCTGGCGCGTCTCAGAAGATCAGCGACAGGATGCCGATCACGACCAGCAGGCCGATGATGAAGATGATGCCGGCGGCGCCGCCGATGAACTTGAGCATGTCGGTCTCCTGTTTGTTACGCAGGACAACCGGAAAGGCGCGCTGTTGTTCCCCGGCACGGGCCGCGCGGTGCAGGAAAACCGGATGATCATGCCGGAAAACGGTGAGAGGCTGGACAACGACCCATGCGGGACTCGTTACGGCTGCTTCCTTCCGGACCTGACCGATTTGGCGAGGCGCTTGCCCGCGCCAACCTCTCGGGCGCACAGATAGGATGGTCGCGCGGCGGATGCAAGCCCATGCGCATGTCTTACAGCGACAGGCGCATCACCGCGAAACCGTCCTCGTTCAGTCCCACGCCCTGCAGCCGGTCTGGTTCGGGCAGGGGACGGTCCAGCGCGGCGGGTGCTGTCTCGAACAGGACGGTGGTGCCGGGCTGGGGCGCGAAGGCCCAGTTGGGCCGGGCCGGAATGCGGACCCGCCGCAGCTGTCGGACATAGCGGCGCAGAACGTCCAAAGTCAGCGCGTCACGGTCCAGGATCACCCGGTTGCACGAGACCAGCGGACTGAACAGCCCGCAGCTTGCCAGCCGATACGAGTTCGTGGCCAGCACGAAGGCCTGGTCGTCCGCGACGGGCCGGGTCTGCCAGGTCAGGTCGCGGATGCGGTGGGCATTCGGGTCGGCAAGCCGCCCGTCGGGGTGAAACCGCGCCGGGGCGGACAGGTCGATCCGCCAGCTGACCCCGTCGATGACGTCGAAGTTGTAGGCCGGAAACTCGGGATTCAGCAGCGGCGCGTCGCGCGCGCCGGGTTGGACGCGGTGAAACAGGCTGGCCGAACGTTCCAGCCATCCCCGCAGCTGCGCGCCCGTCAGGCGGATGGCGGTGATCCGGTTCGGAAAGGAGTAGAGGTCGGCCAGGTGCCGCAGGCTCAGCGTGCCCGCCGGGACGTCGGTGTAATGCTGAGGTCCGCCCCGCCCCCCGGCCCGATAGGGCGCCGAGGCCGACAGCACCGGCACGTCCGCATCCGGCGTGCCCGACAGCCGCTGCCGGACATGCCAGCGCTGTGCGAGGTTCACCAAGCGCAGGCCGCAATCATGGCCGATCACTGCGAAATGGCTGTTCAGGGGTTGCGCCGTGCGGCCGATGCGCGTGGACAGCTGCCGCAGGGTGGCCTTGTGCGCGGTCGCCACCTGGCGCGCCACCAGCACCGCGGTCGGCATCGCCGGCGTGACCGATTCGGCGCGCACGGCAAAGCGGTCGACCGCCAGCCCGCCATCCGCCCGCAGGGTAAAGCGCAGGTCGATCACCCCCAGATGCGATCCGCCAAAGCCGGGCATGACCGCGGGCTTGCCCGCCAGCGTTCCCCGATCGGCGTCGATGCCGGGGCGGCCGCGCCAGCGGGGGCCGGGAAAGACCTCGTGCGTGTGGCCGGCGATCAGCACGTCGATGCCGGGCAGGGCGGCCAGCGCATGGGCGGCGTGCTCCATCCGGGGCAGGGGCTCGGGGCCGCCGATGCCGCTGTGGGCCAGCGCCACGACCAGATCGACCCCTTGGGCGCGCAGCCGCGGCACCAGGCGGCGGGCACAGTCCAGGATGTCGTCGCTGCGCATGACGGCGCGCAGGTCCTGGTCCCACTCCTCGGTCTGGGGCGGCAGAAAGCCGATGACGCCGATGCGCAGCGGCAGGCGGTTGCCGTGCGGGTCGGTCAACTCACGCTCGATCACGCAGGTGGCGGCGAAATCGGCGCCGCGGCGCACGGTCAGGTTCGCGGCCAGCATCGGAAAGCGCGCCCGTGCCACCGCGCGCCGCAGGAAGGGCAGGCCGAAGTTGAAATCGTGGTTCCCCAGCGCCGCCGCGTCATAGCCAAGCGCGTTCATCGCCGCGATGGCCGGGTGGGTGCCGGCGAAGGGTCCGCTGCGCCGCGCGACCAGGTCGCCCATCGGACCGCCCTGCAGGAAATCGCCGTTGTCCAAGAGAATGCTGGCATGCGGCCCGGTCCGCCGCGCCTCGATCAGCGATGCGGTGCGCGCCAGCCCGATCCGGTCCGACGGACGATCCGCCAGGTAATCGTAGGGCAGCAGGTGCATGTGCAGGTCGCTGGTGGCCAGGATGCGCAGCGTCATGCCGTCCGGGGGCGGATCATCCGCGGCCGTTGCGGGCATTTGCATCGTCTTCCTGTCAAACATGTGATCGCCCGACGCCGCGTTGCGCATGCCGTCATGTCCTTTCCGGGCACGGACGACATACCGATACCATGCTTACTGTATACAATTCGAACCACACAACCAAAGATTGAAGAACGCACGCTTTATCAGGTCATTGTGGCACAGAATTTCACAAATCCGAAACGTTGCGATGAATTCGGGCGCGCCTTGGTTTTCGGGTGCCATGATCGCGGTTTGGTAATCCCCCGGTTGAACCTGCCGCGCGATCCGGATTATCTGCCAAGGGAGGGGTCGGCGGTCCTGGCCGCCCCGGATGGGTCATTGGGTCGTTTCAGATGAAGTTCTCCACGCGGATCGACACGGACCTTCCCGCGGAACGCCTGTTCGAGGTGGTCGGGAATTTCGACGCGCTGGAACGGATGGTGATCGGCCGCGGCGCAACCGTGGCGCGCATCGATCCGTCGAACGAACCGGGGATCGGCATGGGCTGGAACATCGGGTTCGACTGGCGGGGCAAGGCGCGGCAGCTGCGGCTGGCCGTCACGCGGTTCGACCGCCCCGAACAGATGATGATGGCCGGTCATTCCGATGCGCTGGACCTGACGGTGGTGGCCACCGTCGTCGCGCTGAGCCGCGTCAAGTCGCGCCTGATCTTCGAGACCGAGGTCCGCCCGCGCAACATGAAGGCCAGGCTGATGCTGCAGACCGCCAAGCTGGGCAAGGCGCAGCTAGACCGCCGCTATCAGCGCCGGATCGAGGATTTCGTCCACCAGATGCGCAACTTTGCCCGCTAGGCGAGATCAGTCCGCCATGCTTGCCTGTCGCTGCATCTCGCGCAACGGATCGGCCGGATAGACGCCCAGGATGTCCAGGCTGGAGGTGAAGTAGCGCAGCTCATCCAGCGCGCGGGCGACGTTCGCATCTTCGGGGTGGCCCTCGATGTCGGCATAGAACTGGGTCGCGGTGAACACGCCGTCGACCATGTAGCTTTCCAGTTTGGTCATGTTCACGCCGTTCGTCGCGAACCCGCCCATCGCTTTGTAGAGCGCCGCCGGGATGTTGCGGACCCGGAAGACAAAGCTGGTCAGCATCCGCTCGGCGCGCCGGCTGTCGTCGGAATGGCGCGACATGATCAGGAACCGCGTCGTGTTGTTCTGCCGGTCCTCGATCCGGTCGGCCAGGCGGTCCAGACCATAGATCTCGCCCGCCAGGGGCGCGGCCAGCGCGGCCAGCGACGGATTGCCGCGCGCGGCGACCTCCTTGGCGGAACCGGCCGTGTCGGCCCCGGTGATCGCGTGGATGGCGTTCCGGCGCAGGAAACCGCGGCACTGGCCCAGCAGGACGGTATGGCTCATCGCCTCGCGGACCTGATCCAGGGTCGTGCCGGGCACGGCCAGCAGGCTGATATGGACGCGCACGAAGGCCTCGTCGATGATGCGCAGGCCGGATTCGGGCAGCAGGTGATGGATGTCGGCCACCCGTCCATAGGTCGAGTTCTCGACCGGCAGCATGGCCAGATCGGCGTCGCCCGCGCGCACGGCCTCGATCACGTCCTCGAAGGTGCGGCAGGGCAGGGCCTCCATTCCAGGACGCGCGCTGCGGCAGGCCTCGTGGCTGTAGGCACCCGGTTCTCCCTGGAACGCGATGCGATTCGTGGTCATGGCCGGGCCCCCGCTGTTCTAAATTTGAGCGTGCCGGGGTAACTATACCTTGATCCTTGAAAGCGAAAGCGGATACATACCGCACGACCTGACGAGCTTACCAAGGCGGGACCGCACGCGATGTTCAATACGATGACCCTGACCAAGGCAGCCGGCGCCTTCATTGGCGCGCTGCTGTTTTTGATGCTGGCCAACTGGGCGGCCAGCGGCCTGTTCACTGTCGGACATGGCGGCGGTCATCACGGCGACGAGGAAATTGCGCAGGCCTATACCATCCCGGTCCCGGAAACCGTCCCCGCGGGCGAAGAGGAAGCGCCGCTGGACTTTGCCGCGCTGATGGCCTCGGCCGACGCGGCTGCGGGCGAGCGTGAATGGGCCAAGTGCCGGTCGTGCCACGCCCTGGACGGCAGCGACGGCGTCGGCCCGCACCTGAACGGCGTCGTCGGACGCCCGACCGCCAGCATCGACGGGTTCAGCTATTCCAGCGCGATGACCGAACATGCGGCCGAATACCCCACCTGGGATCCCGACCACCTGCAGGCGTTCCTGGAGAACCCGCGCGGCTTCGTCTCGGGCACCGCGATGAGCTTCGCGGGCATCCGCGATCCGCAGGCCCGCGCCAACCTGATCGCCTATCTGGAAACCAATCCCTGATCGGTCCCGCCAGACCGTGCGCCATCCAGAAAACCCCGGCCCGGCGCCGGGGTTTTCTCATGGCCCGCGTTCACGAAATCGCGGCTTGAAGCCCGGCCCCCCGCTGGCCTAGCCTCTCGCTGGTCCAGACCGGAGAGACGACATGCGCCACGCCGCCCGCCTTGCCACGCTGCTTCTTGGGATCGCCGCGGTCCCAGCCTGGGCGCAGGACGCGGCCGGCGATCCGACGGTCATCAAGACGCATGGCATCGCCACCTTTGGCGAGCCCGCACTGCCCGCGGACTTTCCGCATCTGCCCTACGTGAACCCGGACGCGCCCAAGGGCGGCGAGATGTCCCAGCACGGTATCGGCACCTTTGACAGCTACAATCCCTACACGTTCCGGGGGCGGGCCACGGCGCCGTCGGTGATGATGCTGGAACCGCTGATGGAGTCGGTCCTGGACGATCCGTATTCGATGTACTGCCTGCTGTGCGAGACGGTCGAATATCCCGAGAGCCGCGACTGGATCATCTTCAACCTGCGCCCCGAAGCGCGTTTCAGCGACGGCAGCCCGCTGACCGCAGACGACGTCCTGTTCACGTTCGAACTGCTGCGCGACAAGGGCTTTCCGTCCTACAGCGAGGCGCTGAAGACACGCGTCGCCAGTGCCACGGTGCTGGACACGCACCGCATCCGGTTCGATTTCATGCCCGACATCGAACGCCGCGACGTGCTTGGGCTGATGGGCAACCAGTCGATCTTCTCGCGCGCCGAGTTCGAAGCGACTGGCCGTGACATCCAGCAGACCAGCACGACGCCGTTCCTGGGGTCCGGCCCCTATGTCTTCGACAGCGCGGATTTCGGGCGGTCGATCACGATGCGGCGCAACCCGGACTATTGGGGCAAGGACCTGCCCATCAACAAGGGCCGGCACAATTTCGACACCCTGCGGTTCGAGTATTTCGGCGATTTCGACGCGGCCTTCGAGGCGTTCAAGGCCGGCATCTATACGTTCCGGGTCGAGCCGTCCGAACAGCTGTGGTCGACCGGCTATGACTTTCCGGCGGTGGCGGCGGGCGCCGTCATCAAGGAGGAGATCCCCGACGGCGTGATCGCATCGGGCGATGCCTGGGTCTTCAACCTGCGGCGCGACAAGTTCAAGGACATCCGCGTGCGCGAGGCGATCGGGCTGATGTTCAACTTCGAATGGTCGAACCAGGCGCTGTTCTATGGCATGAACACCCGGCTGGACAGCTTCTGGGACAACAGCGACCTGCAGGCCGAAGGCCCGCCCACGCCTGAGGAGCTGGCGCTGCTGGAACCCGTCGCGGCCGATCTGCCGCCGGGCATCCTGACCGACGATCCGGTCTCGGCCCCGGTCAGCGGCGAACGCCAGCTGGACCGCGGCAATGCGCGCCGCGCGGCGGCGCTGCTGGACGAGGCGGGCTGGACCACCGGCACGGACGGCATGCGCCGCAACGCCGCAGGCCAGACGCTGCGGGTCGAGTTCCTGGACTTCAACCAGAGCTATGACCGCATCGTGAACCCCTATGTCGAGAACCTGCGTGCGATCGGCGTGGACGCGGTCCTGTCGCGGGTCGATCCGTCGGAACTGACCACCCGCACCCGCAGCCATGATTTCGACATCGTGCGCGACAGCCTGGGCAACGGTTACGGAATCGGCGGTGGCACGGCGCAGGCCTTTGGGTCCGAGCACAGCGACGACGTGTTCAACCCGATGGGCCTGGCCAACCCCGCCATCGACCGCCTGATCGAGATCGGCAGCGCCGCCACGACGGACGCCGAGAACCGCGTCGCCATCCGCGCGCTGGACCGGGCGCTGCGCAGCCTGCGCTTCTGGATCCCGCAATGGTACAAGCCGGTGACCACGGTCGCCTACTGGGACGTCTATGACCGCCCCGAGACCCTGCCCGCCCTTGGCTTGGGGGTCACGGACTTCTGGTGGTACGACCAGACCCGTGCGGACGAGCTGCGGGCGGCGGGCCAGCTGCGCTGAGACGGCGATGCGCTTGATTTCCCGGCGCGGATTGCCGACAAGCCCAGATAACGACAAGGCCCCGCCAAGGGGCACGGACCCAACGGGGAAGGGCATGCGCTGATGGGCGCCTACATCTTGCGGCGACTGCTGCTGATCATCCCGACCCTGATCGGGATCATGGTGGTGAACTTTACCCTGACGCAGTTCGTCCCCGGCGGCCCGATCGAACAGATCGCGGCCCAGGTCCGGGGCGAGGGCGATGTGCTGGGCAACCTGGCCGGCGCCACGGCCGACAGCGCCGAACAGCTGGGCGGCGATGCGGGATACGAGGGCGCGCGCGGCCTGCCCCCCGAATTCATTGCCCAGCTTGAAAAGGAGTTCGGCTTCGACAAGCCCCCGGTCGAGCGGTTCTTCTCCATGATGTGGAACTACATCCGCTTCGATTTCGGGACCAGCTGGTTCCGATCGATCAGCGTGATGGACCTGGTCGTCGAGAAGATGCCGGTCTCGATCACGCTGGGGCTGTGGTCGACGCTGATCGCCTATGTCATCTCGATCCCGCTGGGCATCCGCAAGGCGGTGCGCGACGGATCGCGGTTCGACACCTGGACGTCGGGGGTGATCATCATGGCCTATGCGATCCCGGCGTTCCTGTTCGCGGTCATCCTGATGGTGCTGTTCGCGGGCGGCAGCTATTGGCAGATCTTTCCGCTGCGCGGCCTGACATCGGACAATTTCGCGGACCTGTCGGTCTGGGGCAAGGTCAAGGACTATGCCTGGCACGCGGCCCTGCCGGTGATCGCGGCCACGATCAGCAGCTTCGCGACGCTGACGCTGCTGACCAAGAACAGCTTCCTGGACGAGATCAACAAGCAGTACGTGATGACTGCGCGGGCCAAGGGGCTGACCGAACGCCGCGTCCTGTACGGCCACGTCTTCCGCAACGCGATGCTGATCGTGATCGCGGGGTTTCCGGCGATGTTCCTGGGCGTGTTCTTCGGATCAAGCATCCTGATCGAGACGATCTTCTCGCTGGACGGGCTGGGGCGCCTGGGCTTCGAGGCGGCGGTGCAGCGCGACTATCCGGTGATCTTCGGCACGCTGTATGTCTTCGGCCTGATGAGCCTGGTGGTCGGCATCCTGTCGGACCTGATGTACGTCTTTGTCGATCCGCGCATCGACTTTGAGAAGAGGGCGGGCTGATGGCGATGTCGGAACTGAACCGCCGCCGCTGGCGCAACTTCCGCCGGAACGGACGCGCCTTCTGGTCGCTGGTGATCTTTGCGGTCCTGTTCGTGACCGCGATGTTCGCCGAGATCGTGGCCAACGACAAACCCATCGTCGTCCGCTATCAGGGCGAACTGTACTGGCCCGCCTACAACTTCTATCCCGAGACCGCGTTCGGCGGCGATTTCGGGACCGAGGCGATCTATCGCGACGAGGCGGTGCAATGCCTGATCGTGTCGGGCGGCCGCGAGGAATGCTGGGACGAGCCGGAGGGCTTCATGGCGGCGGTGCGGTCGGGTTCGACCGATGTGCCCAAGGCCGAACAGGGCTGGATGATCTGGCCGCCGATCCCCTATCACTACCGCACCATCAACAACGTGGGCACCGCGCCCTCCGCGCCCGACGGCAACCACCTGCTGGGCACGGACGACACCGCGCGGGACGTGCTGGCGCGGGTGATCTACGGGTTCCGCACCTCGATCCTGTTCACGCTGATCGTGACGGTGGTGGCCTCGACCATCGGCATCACGGCGGGCGCGATCCAGGGCTATTTCGGCGGCCGCACCGACCTGGTGTTCCAGCGCGTGCTGGAGATCTGGGCCTCGACGCCCAGCCTTTACGTCATCATCATCCTGTTCGCGATCCTGGGGCGCAGCTTCTGGCTTCTGGTCTTCGTCACCATCCTGTTCGGCTGGCCCGCGCTGGTGGGCGTGGTGCGGGCGGAATTCCTGCGCGCGCGGAACTTTGAATATGTCCGCGCGGCGCGCGCCCTGGGCGTCAGCGACCGCAAGATCATGTTCCGCCACATCCTGCCCAACGCGATGGTCGCCACGCTGACGATGATGCCCTTTGTCGTCACCGGCACGATCAGCGGCCTGGCTGCGCTAGACTACCTTGGCTATGGCCTGCCCGCCGGATCGGCATCTTTGGGAGAGATGGCGCTGCAGGCGAAACAGAACCTGCAGGCGCCCTGGCTGGCCTTCACGTCCTTCTTCACCTTCGCGATCATGCTGTCGCTTCTGGTGTTCATCTTCGAGGGCATCCGCGACGCCTTCGACCCCAGAAAGACCTTCCGATGAGCGATCAGCCCGTCCGCCCCGCCCCCGGCGCCCCCGCGGCCGTGGCCGAGAGCCATGGCGGCTCGATGCCCGGCGCATCGCAGGCGCGTCCCGTGCCCGCCGCGTCCAGCGACGCGGTGCTGGCGGTCAGCGACCTGCGCATCGGGTTCCGGTCCGAAGGTGTCCTGACCGCGGCCGTCAAGGGCGTCAGCTTTCACATCGACCGTGGCGAGACCGTGGCCCTGGTGGGCGAATCCGGGTCGGGCAAGTCGATCACGGCGCTGTCCACCGTGCAGCTGCTGGGCGCCTCGGCCGAGGTCCAAGGGTCGGTGAAATACGCGGGCCGCGAGATGGTCGGCGCATCGGACCGCACCCTGCGCGACATCCGCGGCAACGACATCAGCTTCATCTTCCAGGAGCCGATGACCTCGCTGAACCCGCTGCACACGCTGGAAAAGCAGCTGTCGGAAAGCCTGGCGCTGCACCAGGGGCTGTCGGGCGCCAAGGCGCGGGCGCGGATCATCGAACTGCTGACCCGCGTCGGCATCCGCGACCCGGAAACCCGCCTGGCCGACTATCCGCACCAGCTGTCGGGCGGTCAGCGTCAGCGCGTGATGATCGCGATGGCCCTGGCCAACGGTCCCGACCTGCTGATCGCGGACGAACCCACCACGGCGCTGGACGTGACCATCCAGGCCCAGATCCTGGCCCTGCTGGCCGAGTTGAAGGCCGACGAGGGCCTGTCGATGCTGTTCATCAGCCACGATCTGGGCATCGTGCGCCGCATCGCCGACCGCGTCTGCGTGATGAAGGACGGAGAGATCGTCGAACAGGGCGCGGTCGAGGACATCTTTGCCCGGCCCCAGCACCCCTATACCCGCAAGCTGCTGGCCGCCGAGCCGACCGGGCAGGCTGATCCCATAGCCCCCGATGCGCCGGTTCTGGTCGAGACGCGCGACCTGAAGGTCTGGTTTCCCATCAAGCGCGGCCTGCTGCGCCGCGTGACGGGGCACGTCAAGGCGGTGAACGGCGCGACCCTGTCGCTGCGCGCGGGAGAGACCCTGGGCATCGTCGGCGAATCGGGATCGGGCAAGACCACGCTGGCCCTGGGCATCATGCGCCTAATCGAAAGCGACGGCCCGATCCTGTATCTGGGGCAGGATATCCAGGCCTGGACCAGCGGCCAGCTGCGCCGCCTGCGCCGCGACATGCAGATCGTGTTCCAGGACCCCTATGGCAGCCTGTCGCCCCGCATGACGATCGAGCAGATCATCACCGAGGGCCTGGGCGTGCACGGGGTCGAACCCGGCCGGGACCGCCGCCAGCTGGTCACCGAGATCATGACCGAGGTCGGGCTGAACCCCCAGATGATGCACCGCTATCCGCACGAATTCAGCGGCGGTCAGCGCCAGCGCATCGCCATCGCCCGCGCGATGATCCTGCGTCCCAAGGTCGTCGTCCTGGACGAGCCGACCAGCGCGCTGGACATGACCGTGCAGGTGCAGATCGTGGATCTGCTGCGCGACCTGCAGCGGAAATACGGGCTGGCCTACCTGTTCATCAGCCACGACCTGCGCGTGGTGCGCGCGATGGCGCATCACATCATGGTCATGCGCGCCGGAGAGGTCGTGGAACATGGCAGCGTCGCGCAGATCTTCGATGCGCCCCGGCAGGATTACACCCGCGCCCTGCTGCGCGCGGCCTTTCCGATCCAAGAATGAAGATCCTGTTCGTCCACCAGAACTTTCCGGGCCAGTTTCCGCATCTGGCCCCGGCCCTGGCCGCGCGCGGGCACCAGGTCCTGGCCCTGACGGATGAGAACAACCAGCGGCCCAGCCCGATCCGGACCCTGCGCTACAAGGCGCCGGCGGCGGTGCAGACCGACAGCGCCCTGGGCCGGACCTATGCGGACCATGCGGAACGCGGCCTGCTGGCGGCGCGGGGCGCGCGTGCGCTGCGCGACCGGCACGGATTTCACCCCGACATCGTCATCGGCCATCCGGGCTGGGGAGAGACGCTGTTCCTGAAGGAGATCTGGCCCCACGCGCGCCTGCTGGTCTATGCCGAGCTGATGTACCGCACCCGCGGCCACGACGTGGGCTTCGACCCCGAGATCAGCCCCGACCGGGACGAGGTGCGCTTCATGACCGTCGCGCGGTCGGCGCATCTGGTCCAGGCGATGGTGCAGGCCGATGCGGCCATCGCGCCCACCCGTTATCAGGCCGACAGCTTTCCGCCCGAGCTGCGCGGCAAGATCACCGTCATCCATGACGGCATCGACACGGCCCGCGTGGCCCCCGATCCCGCGGCCCGCCTGACCCTTCCGGGCGGCACGATCCTGCGCGCGGGGGACGAGGTGCTGTCCTTCGTGTCCCGTTCTCTGGAGCCTTACCGCGGGTTTCATGTGCTGATGCGGGCATTGCCCGACGTGCTGGCGTCGCGCCCCGACGCGCAGGTGGTCTTGGTCGGCGCCGAGGGCACCAGCTATGGCGCCAAGCCGCGCGATGCGAACAGCTGGAAGGACAAACTGCTGGCAGAGGTCGGCGCCCGGCTGGACCTGTCGCGGGTGCATTTCCTGGGCCGCGTGCCCTATGGCGACTATCTGTCGCTGATGCAGGTGGCGCGGGTGCATTGCTATCTGACCTATCCGTTCGTGCTGTCCTGGTCGCTGACCGAGGCGATGGCGGCGGGGGGGTACGTCGTGGCGTCCGATACCGAACCGGTGCGCGAGCTGATCACCGACGGGGTGAACGGGCGGTTGGTGCCGTTCTTTGACGGGGCGGCCCTGTCGGCGGCCCTGATCCGCGGCTTGGCGGGCGACCCGCAGGCGGCGGCCATCCGCAAGGCGGCGCGGGCCACGATCCTGGGGGGCTATGATCTGGCGTCGCAATCGCTGCCGCGCCAGATTGCCTGGGTGGAAAGCCAGGGCGCGATGCGATAGACCCTTGGCCACGCTTGCCAAAAGGGCCGCATCATGACGCAGATCAGGCTGACCAACACCCGCACCCGCCGCAAGGAGGAGTTCGTCCCCGTCGACCCGGCCAACGTGCGTCTGTATCTGTGTGGACCCACCGTCTATGACCGCGCCCATCTGGGCAATGCCCGGCCGGTCCTGGTGTTCGACCTGCTGGTGCGGCTGCTGCGGCATGAATACGGCGACCGTGCGGTCACCTATGTGCGCAACTTCACCGATGTCGACGACAAGATCAACGCCGAGGCACAGCGCCGCCGTGCGGCCGGGTCCGACCTGTCCCTGGAGGCGCTGATCGCCGAGCGGACCGAGGAGACGATCGGCTGGTATCACGCCGACATGGATGCCTTGGGCGCCCTGCGCCCCGATCACGAGCCGCGCGCGACCGCCTATGTCGGGCAGATGATCGCGATGACCGCCGACCTGATCGCCAAGGGCCATGCCTATGAGGCCGAGGGGCATGTGCTGTTCGACGTGCGGTCGTTCCCCGATTACGGCAGGCTGTCGGGCCGGTCGGTGGATGACATGATCGCGGGCGCGCGGGTCGAGGTGGCGCCCTTCAAGCGCGACCCGATGGATTTCGTGCTGTGGAAGCCGTCCAGCGATGACCTGCCGGGCTGGGACAGCCCCTGGGGCCGGGGGCGTCCGGGCTGGCATATCGAGTGCTCGGCCATGTCGGCGGCGCTCTTGGGGCCGCATTTCGACATCCATGGCGGCGGCATCGACCTGCAGTTTCCGCACCACGAGAACGAGATCGCGCAGAGCTGCTGCGCCCATCCCGGCGCGGGCTTCGCCAATGTCTGGCTGCACAACGAGATGCTGCAGGTCGAAGGCAAGAAGATGTCCAAGTCCCTGGGCAATTTCTTCACCGTCCGCGACCTGCTGGACCGGGGCGTGCCGGGTGAGGTGATCCGCTTTGTGATGCTGTCCACCCATTACCGCAAGCCGATGGACTGGACCGAGGCCAAGGCGCAGGAGGCCGAAGCGGTGCTTCGGCGGTGGCACGGGCTTGTCACGGGCATCGAGCCCGCGCCAAGCCCGGCACCCGCGCTGATCGAGGCGCTTGCCGATGACCTGAACGCTGCGGGTGCCATCGCCGCGTTGCACGACCTGGCGGGTCGGGGGGACGCGGAGACGCTGTTGGCATCGGCCCGGATGCTGGGCCTGCTGCTGCCGGGCATGGGGGATTGGGCCCAGGCCGATGCCGGTGCGGCGGGCCAGATCGAGGCGTTGCTGGCGGCGCGACTGGCGGCGCGCCAGGCCCGCGATTTCGCCCGCGCGGATGCGATCCGCGACGGGTTCGCGGCGGCGGGCGTCGAGGTCAAGGACACGGCCAAGGGGCCCGAATGGTCGCTGGCCGCGGGGTTCGATCCGGCACGACTGGCCGATCTGGCGCGGACCCACGGCACATGACCCTGGAGGCCTGCACCGAGGCGCTGCGCCAGCATGACCCCGACCGGTTCGGTGCGGTGCTGGTGGCCGAGGCGGCGGACCGTCCGGCGCTGGTCACGCTCTATGCGCTGAACCTGGAGATCGCCCGCGCGCCGTTCCAGTCGGCCGAGCCGATGCTGGCCGAGATGCGGCTGCAATGGTGGATCGACCGCCTGGACGAGATGGGGCAGGACACCGCGCCCCCGCTGCACGATGTACTGACGCCCCTGTGGGAGGCCTGGGGGACCGATGCCGGCACCCTGTCGCCCCTGGCCGAGGCCCGGCGCAGGGATTGCGAACGCCAGCCCTTTGACGGGCCGCAGGCGGTGCTGGCCTATGTCGACGCGACGGCGGGCGCGCTGATGTGGACCGCCGCGCGCTGCTGCGGCGCGCCCGAAGGCACGCGAGAGATCGTGGCCCATCAGGCCCGCGGTGCCGGTCTGGCCGCGTGGCTGCGCGCGCTGCCGCAATTGCAGGCAGTCCGGCTGGGGCTGGAACCGGCCCGCCCCGAGGACGCGCGGGCCTTGGCGGAACAGGCGCGCGACGGGCTGCGCATGGCCGCACGGATGCACCGCAAGCTGCCGCGCCGGGCGGCGGCTGCGCTGTATCCCGGCCCCCGCGTGCCGCGCCTGCTGTCCGAGATCATGGCCGGGCGCACCGATCCGTTCGAGGCCACCACCGCGATCACGCCGTTTCAGCGGCGCGCATCGCTGGCGCGGCTGGCGCTGACCGGGCATTGGTGGCGCTAGGCGGGCTAGAAACCTCTTTTCCTCGCGCGCGGCCTGTGACAGCAATTGCGAAAGGCCCGGCGGGGCGGACGGAAGGGGATCGCCATGGCAAAGGCCAAGTTCGACGACCAGGCACGGGCCGGGCTGTCGCTGATCGCGCCGCCGTTCCTGTATGCGCTAGTGATCCTGGCGGCGCCGCTGCTGACCATCCTGGCCTATAGCTTCCTGACCGACGGCTATCTCGAGATCATCCGCGACTTCACCTTGGACAATTATACCCAGGTGCTGACCGACCCGATCGTGCGGACGGTAATGCTGCGGTCGCTGGTCGTGGCGGCCATCGTGACGCTGGCGACCGTGGTGATGGCCTTTCCGGTCGCCTATTACGTCAGCTTCTGCGTGCGGCCCGAAAAGAAGGCCATGTGGCTGTTCCTGATCACGATCCCCTTCTGGACCAGCTATCTGATCCGGGTGTTCCTGTGGAAGGTGATCCTGGGGTACAACGGCGTCATCAACTCGTCCCTGACGGGGCTTGGCATCATCGACGAGCCGCTGACCTTCATCCTCTACAACACCAACGCGATCGTGCTGACGCTGGCCCATGCCTACGCGCCCTTCGCGATCCTGCCGATCTTCGTCGCGCTGGAGAAGATTGACCGATCCCTGCTGGAGGCCGGGCGCGATCTGGGCGAAAGCCGGCTGATGACCTTCTGGCGGGTGACGCTGCCCCTGGCGATGCCGGGCGTCATCGCGGCGGTGCTGATCGTCTTCATCCCGACCATCGGCGACTATGTCACGCCCGAGGTCATCGGCGGCGGCAAGATCCCGATGATCGCCAACCTGATCCAGGTCCAGATGCTGGCGCTGGACAACCGGCCCCTGGGATCGGCGCTGGCGGTGACGGCCATGGCCATCGTGGCGGTGGTCAGCCTGGTCTTCCTGTTCCTCAACCGCCGCTTCCTCAAGGTGCGCCAATGAACCGCCAGGGACGCGGCCTGCAGGCCTATGCCATCTTCTATCTGCTGTTCCTGTATGCGCCGATCATCCTGCTGCCGATGTTCGCGTTCAATTCGGGCACGATCATCGCCTTTCCGCTGCAGGGGGTGACGACCGACTGGTTCCGGCAGATGTGGGCGGACGCGACGCTGCGCCGGGCGCTGACCAATTCGCTGACCGTGGCGGTGGCCTCGTCCATCCTGGCCACCTGCTTTGGCATCTTCGCGGCGCGCGCCTCGACCCGCTTCGTGTTTCCGGGCAAGGGCGGGATGATGGGGTTCATCATGCTGCCCATGGTGCTGCCGGAAATCATCGTGGCCATGTCGCTGCTGGTCGTGCTGCTGGGCATGGGGGTGCAGCTGTCGCTGATGACGGTCATCGCCGGGCACACGCTGATCTGCATGCCCTATGCCATCGCGGTGCTGACCACCGCCTTTTCGTCGCTGGACCGCAGCCTGGAGGAGGCGGCCTATGACCTGGGCGAGACGAAATGGGGTGCGTTCCGTCTTGTCACGCTGCCCCTGGTCATGCCGGGCATCATCAGCGCGCTGCTGATCAGCTTCACCATCAGCCTGGACGAGTTCATCCTGGCCTTCTTCCTGGCGGGGAACGAACCGACGCTGCCCACCTACATCTTCAGCCAGCTGCGCTTTCCGCGCGCGATCCCCGTCATCATGGCGTTGGGCACGGTGCTGGTGATCCTGTCGATCGTCCTTCTGGCGATCGGCGAATATTTCCGCCGCCGGGGCAATGCCCGCATCGGCGGCAAGCCCACCGGAGGGTTGATGTGACCGAAGCCAAGCCGATGATCGAATGTCAGGGCGTCCACAAGTATTACGGCGACTATCACGCGCTGCGCGGGATCGACCTGACCATCCGGGCCGGAGAGTTCTTCTCCCTGCTAGGCCCGTCAGGCTGCGGCAAGACCACGCTTCTGCGCACCATCGCGGGCTTCGAGGACATCAGCGACGGCGCCATCCTGATCGGCGGCAAGCGCATGGAGGAGGTGCCCGCGAACAAGCGGCCCACCAATATGGTGTTCCAGTCCTATGCCATCTTCCCGCACCTGACCGTCGCCGAGAACGTGGCCTTCGGCCTGCGCCGCGATCCGCGCAGCAAGGCCGAAAAGGCCGCCGCGGTTGAGGAGGCGCTGGCCATGGTCGGGCTCAAGGGATACGGCGCGCGATCCGCGCATGCCCTGTCGGGCGGCCAGCGGCAGCGGGTGGCACTGGCCCGCGCGCTGATCCTCAAGCCCAAGGTGCTGCTTCTGGACGAGCCGCTGTCGGCCCTGGACCGCAAGATGCGAGAGCAGATGCAGGTCGAGCTGATCAAGCTGCAGCGTCAGGTCGGCATCACCTTCGTCCTGGTCACCCATGACCAGGAGGAGGCGCTGGTCATGTCCGACCGCATCGCCGTCATGTTCGAGGGCGAGATCGCGCAGCTGGACGGCCCCGAGGCGCTGTATGCCCGCCCGGCCACGCGGCGGGTCGCGGATTTCATCGGGGTGATGAACTTTCTGCCCGCCACGATCCTGTCCGAGGCGGGCGGCACGGTCACCGTCGATGTCGCGGGCCTGGGTACGGTCGAGCTGCCCGAACGTCAGGTCAGCCGCGCCAATCCCGACGATGCGGGTGCCGTGATCGGTTTCCGCCCCGAGACGATGACCCTGGTCGGTTCGGGCGCGACCCACACGCAGCCACGCGAGACCAACGCCACCATCGACGAGGTCGTCTATTACGGCGACATGACCTATTACGACCTGCGCCTGGACGGCGTGGCGCGGGGCGACGGCAAGTCGCGCACGGTCCGCATCTCGATGCGCAACGTCTTCGGCCGCGACGTGCAGGAGGTCGGGACGCGGACCCGGTTGGCCTGGTCGCCCGGATCGCTGGTGCTGTTCCGCTGAGGCGCGCGGCGCCTTAGCGCGGCGTCAGCCTGACCCAGATCCCGTCGCGCGCCCGGATCGTCAGCCGCGCCACGGGCATCGGCCGGCGGTCGGTCACCTCCAGCCGCCACCGCGCGGTGATCGCGGCCAGCATCACCACACCTTCCACCATGGCCAGCCCCGCGCCGGGGCAGGCCCGCGGCCCTGCGGAAAACGGCAGGAAGGCCGCGCGCGCGCTGGCCTTGCCGTCGGGGCTGTCCCATCGGGCGGGGTCGAAATCGTCGGGCCGGTCCCACAGCCGGTTGTGCCGGTGCAGATGCCACGGAGAGATCACCAGCTGCGCCCCGCGCGGCACGGCCCGGTCGCGGAACGTCTCGGGGGCGGTGGCCTCGCGCACGAACATCGCGACGGCCGGATACAGGCGCAGCGCCTCGCGGAACACGGCGCGGGTCGCCCGCAACCCGCCGACGCTGGCAAAGTCGTCCAGGGTCGCGGCCTCCGCCGCGACACGCTCCTGCCAGTCGGGATGGGCGGCCAGCAGCCACAGCGCCCAGGCCAGGACCGAGGCGCTGGTCTCGTGCCCGGCCAGGAACATCACCGCGACCTGGTCGATCATCTCGGCTTCGGAAAACGGCGTGCCGGTCTCGGGGTCGGGCGTGGTCATGATCCGCGTGGCCAGATCGTCGGGCGCGGTGCCCGCCGCGATGGCCCGGCGACGCGCGCGCACCAGATCGCCGATCAGCCCGCGGATGCGCGCGGCAGTGGCGCGGGTCCGGCGCGAATGGGGCCGCGGCATCCAGGCGGGCAGGGGCAGCAGGGCCGCGAGATTCACCAGGGGCTGCGCGGCCTGATGGTCGCGGAACGCCTCGAACACATCCGTCGCGATGCGGTGTTCGACGGGCAGCGAGAACAGCGTGCGAAAGATCACGTCGGCGGCGGCATGGGCGGCCTGCGGCTCGATGTCCTGCACTCCCGCCGTCAGCCGCTGGCTGGCCGCGCGCGCGGCGGCCAGCACGGCGGGAAAGCTGTCGCGCAGGCGGCCGCCGTCAAACGCCGGGTCGATGATGCGCCGCTGGCGCGCCCAGTCCGCGCCGTTCGCGATGAAGACGCCGTTGCCCAACAGCGGCGCCAGACCCTCGCGCATGCGGTTCGATTTCGGGAAATCGACCGGCCGATCCTGCAGGATCAGCCGGATCAGCGCCGGGTCGTTGCAGAAGAAGCTGTGGATCACCGGACTGCGGAATTCCGCCATCCACGCGCCGTACAGGCGTTCCGGCAGCGCACCCAGCAGGTCGCGCCTGAACCCGCGGATCAGCCCGCGCAGGGTGCCGCGCCCCTCCGCTCCCCGGGGCCGGGGCGTCACCGCGCGCCCACGGGCCGGGTGATCCGCCCCGGCGACGGCTTGCGCCCGGCGAACCGCTGCGCCAGCGTCCGCGGCCCGGCGGTGATCGCGAAATAGTCGTAATCGCCCGGCCGATCAAAGGCGCACAGATACTGGAAGTGCAGCTTGAACCATCGGTTCCTCAACGCGGCCTGCCGGTCCGGCGACAGCGTGTGCGTGAACGCCGCCGAAATCACCAGCGGCCAGCGCTGGTCCGGGCCGGCCTGTCCGCAGACCGCCACGGGATCGCACAGCGCGAAACAGCAGGCATCGCCCGGTGCCGTCACGTCCAGCCAGAACAGTCGGTCGCTGCGCGCAAGCCAGCCCAGATCGTCGCGCAGCCGCCCGGCATCGGGCAGGAACGCCGCCATCGGCACCACATGCCCAAGCGTCAGCAGCGACAGCGCCGGGCCGGGTTTGACACGTTCGCGCAGCAGATCGGCCATCAGCGACACCGCCAGATAGGCGCCCGAGGAATGGCCGACGACCAGCACCTCGTCCGGTCCGTCGTCCAGGATCGCCGTCAGGCGGGCGCGAAACTGGGCCAGCCGGTCCTCCAGCGCGGGGGGATAAGCGCCGCGATGGCGCGCGGTGAAGGCGTAATCGTGCATCAGGTAATAGGCGAACAGCCGGTGATCCAGCCGCCGCCCCAGGACCAGCACGCCCCAGGCCACCGTCACCCCGACGGGCAGGCCCTGCCAGCCGCCGACCAGCCACGCCGCCAGCCCCCCAGCCAGCAAAGCCAGCGCCAGCTGTGCCAGCAGCACCGCGATGGGATAAAGCGCCGCGATGACCGGCCCGCGCCGCAACCGCATCAGCCGCGACAGGGTGCCCGTCGCGATATAGGTCCAGGACGTCCGCGCCAGCTGTGCGAACGTCCCCGCGATGCCCTGCCGCATCGAGGCTTGCACGATGTCGGACCACAGCGCGACCTCGATCACGGTGGTGGTGTCGCGACCCTCGACCCGGCCGTGGACGGCCCAGGCAAAGCCCTGCGCCTGCGCCTTGGTGATGCGCAGCCGGTGGCCCGAAATCCGCGCCTGATCCGCGGCCTCGCGCCGATACAGCTCGCGATAGCGGCGCGGCGGGATGGGGTCGAAACCCGGCAGGTACAGGACGTGGCGGCGGAACGGTGCGGTCATGGGGGCCCTTGACTGTCCGGCACCACCTTAGGTGGAAATGCCGCCGCGGCAAGACCCGGTCAGCCGCGCCAGCTTGCCTCGTGCGCCTCGATCGCGGCGATGCGGCGGGCGGCGGGGGGGTGGGACAGGAACCATGCGGGGGCGCCTGCGCCACCGCTGCCGGTCAGGCGGTCCAGCTTGCGGAACAGCGACTTCTGCGGGGCGGTGCCAAGGCCCGCCTTGATCATCAGGGCGCTGGCGAAACGGTCGGCCTCGAACTCGTCCTGGCGCGACAGGCGGGCGGCGACGGCGGTCGCGATCAGGTTGGCGATCCAGGCGCCGATGCCCGGCAGGATGCGCCCCAGAACCCCGGCCAGCGCCATGCGGATCGCGTTCTGGCCCGCGAAATCGATCATCCGGCGGCGCGAATGGCCCAGGCTGACATGGCCCAGTTCGTGCGCGATGACGCTGGCCAGTTCCTCGGGCGTGACCTCTTCGGCGTCCAGCTTGCGCAGAAAGCCGCGGGTCAGGAAGATGCGCCCGTCGGGGGCGGCAAGGCCGTTCACCGGCTCGATCTCATAGACATGGGCGCGGATCGGGGGCAGGTCCATCGCGCGGCCAAGCCGGTCCAGCATGGGCGTCAGGCGCGGATGGGTCAGGGGCGTGGCCTTCTGGTTCAGCTCCTGGCGCAGGCGCCATGCGGAAAAGAACCACATCGCGACCAGGTACAGCGCCAGCAGGATGAAGGGCAGGTAACGCATCATGGCCCTTATATGGCGGCGCCGGACCGGCGATGCCAGAGCCTGCGCCCCGCCCAGATTGCCGCAGCCAGCATCGCGGCCGCCGCAAGTGCCTTGAGCGCCGCGGCCTCGTCCCCGCGAAAGCCGCGCCCGGCCAGATGCCCCGCGCCCAGATGCAGCGTGGCCCAGATCGCCTCTCCGGGGACCGAGGCGGCCATGAACCGCGCCAGCGACACCCCCGCGGCCCCCGCGACGTAGTTGGTGGCCGGACCAAGCGGCGTGACCAGCCAGCGCGACAGGAACACCGCTCCCGCGCCGCGCCGGGCGATCAGCGCCTGCGCCCGCGCCAGGATCGCCCCCCGCCTGCCGCGCATCAGCCACGGCCGCATCCGGCGCGCCAGCAGGAACGCCGCCGCGTCGCCCGCGCTGGCCCCCAGCACCGCGCCCGCGCCGATCAGCCCCAGGTCCAGGTGCCCGGTCCCCGTCAGCGCCCCCGCTGCCACCAGCACCGCCGAGGTCGGCACCGGGACCATCATGCAGGACAGGAACGCCATCACCCCCACCAGCCACGGCCCCCAGACCGGCAGCAGGGCCGTCAGCTGGGCGATCATCCCAGCACCCGCATGGCGCGCGTCAGCCCGTCCAGCGTCAGGGGCAGCATCCGGTCGGGAAAGACCTGCTGCACCATGCCGATGGATTGGGTGTATCCCCAATGCGACTCGGGGACGGGGTTCAGCCAGACATGGTCGGGCCAGGCCCCGGCAAGGCGCTGCAGCCAGACCTGCCCGGATTCGGGATTCCAGTGTTCGTTGGCCCCGCCCGGCACCGCGATCTCGTAGGGCGACATCGACGCGTCGCCCACCACGATGCATTTGTAGTCGCGGCCATAGCGGTGCAGCACGTCCCAGGTGGGCGTCTGCGCGTCCCACCGGCGGCGGTTGTCGGTCCAGACGCCTTCGTACAGGCAGTTGTGGAAATAGAAATGCTGCATGTGCTTGAATTCGGCGCGGGCGGCGCTGAACAGCTCGTCCACGACGCGGATATGGTCGTCCATGCTGCCGCCCACGTCCAGGAACAGCAGCACCTTGACCGCGTTGCGCCGTTCGGGCCGCGTCTGCACGTCGATATAGCCGTGGTCGGCGGTGGCGCGGATCGTGCCGGGCAGGTCCAGCTCGTCCGCGGCGCCGTGTCGCGCCCACTGGCGCAGGCGCTTCAGCGCGACCTTGATGTTGCGGGTGCCCAGTTCGGCGGTGTCGTCGAAATCGCGGAACTCGCGCTTGTCCCAGACCTTGACGGCGCGGCGGTGGCGGCTGCCGTCCTGGCCGATGCGCACGCCTTCGGGGTTGTAGCCATAGGCACCGAAGGGCGAGGTGCCCGCGGTGCCGACCCACTTGTTGCCGCCCTGATGGCGCCCCTGCTGTTCGGCCAGCCGCTTGCGCAGCGTATCCATCAGCGCCTGCAGGCTGCCCAGGCCCTGGACCTGCGTCTTATCGTCGTCCGACAGCAGCTTTTCGGCCAGCTTCTCCAGCCACCCCTCGGGCAGGGCGCGGGGGTCCAGCAGGTCGCCGACATCGACCTGCTCAAGCCCCGAGAACGTGTCCGAGAACGCGCGGTCGAAGCGGTCGATATGGCGTTCGTCCTTGACCAGCACCAGCCGGGCCAGGCCGTGGAACCCCTCGACCGTCATGCCGTCCAGGCCGGCGCCCATGCCCTCCATCAGATCCAGCCATTCCCGCAGCGAGACGGGAACCCCGTGCCTGCGCAGATTGTCCAGAAAGGGCAGGAACATCAGCTCATCCGATGAACGATGATCGTGGCGACAACGCCGATCATGGCCAGGCCAAGCGCGAAGGCCACCGCATACTGGATGCGGTCGGCGCGCGTGCCGCCCAGCTGGCCGGCGCGGCGCCAGCCCAGGATGGCACCGATGATGACGGCTGCGATGACGATCATGACGGTCCTTCCCGTGGCACCCAAGGCCCCCAGCAGATACCGCGCCCGGCCCCCGCCCGCAACCGCGACCGCTTGTCCCCGCGCGGCCGTGCCACTAGCGTCGCCACCGGGACGGAGGATCGGCATGCAGGATTTCGGGGATTACGACTATATCATCGTGGGCGCGGGCTCGGGCGGGTGCGTGCTGGCGAACCGGCTGTCGGCCGATCCCGCGAACCGGGTCCTGCTGCTGGAGGCGGGGGGGCATGACAACCGCTTCTGGGTGCATGTGCCGGTGGGCTATCTCTATGCGATGGGCAACCCGACCCTGGACTGGTGCTATCAGACAGAACCGGAACCCGGTCTGAACGGGCGCCGCCTGAACTATCCGCGCGGGCGCGTTCTGGGCGGGTGTTCGTCAATCAACGGCATGATCTACATGCGCGGGCAGGCGGCCGATTACGACCGCTGGCGGCAGATGGGCAACGCGGGCTGGTCCTGGTCCGACGTGCTGCAGCATTTCCGCGCGACGGAGCGTCATTACGAACCGGCCTGCGACATCCACGGCGACCAAGGCGAATTGCGGGTCGAACAGCAGCGGCTGCGCTGGCCGATCCTGGACGCGGTGGCCCAGGCCGCGCAGGAGCTGGGCCTGCCCGCCAACCCTGACTTCAACCGGGGCGACAACCTGGGCGTCGGCTATTTTCCGGTCACGCAGCGCAAGGGCATCCGCTGGAACGCAAGGAAGGCCTTCCTGAACCCCGCCCGCGGCCGCCCCAACCTGCGGATCGAGACGGATGCCCAGGTCCTGCGCCTGCAGATGGACGGCCGCCGCGTCACGGGCGTCCTGTTCGACCAGCACGGCCAGCGCCGGCTGGCGCGCGCGCGGGGCGAGGTGATCCTGGCCGCGGGCGCAGTCAATTCGCCCGCGTTGCTGGAACTGTCGGGCATCGGTCAGCCGGACCGCCTGGCGGCCTTGGGCATCGCGCCCGTCCATGC
Organism: Paracoccus marcusii; assembly: GCF_028621715.1. Classification (NCBI taxonomy): domain Bacteria; kingdom Pseudomonadati; phylum Pseudomonadota; class Alphaproteobacteria; order Rhodobacterales; family Paracoccaceae; genus Paracoccus; species Paracoccus marcusii. The sequence goes on from NZ_CP117466.1 coordinate 1,721,824, forward strand.
CCTGCCGGGGGTGGGCGAGAACCTGCAGGATCACCTGCAGCTGCGCACCGTGTTCCGTATCCGCGGCGCGCGGACGTTGAACGACCGGGCGCGGACGATCTGGGGCAAGGCCGGCATCGCGCTGGAATACGCGCTGCGCCGGACGGGGCCGATGGCGATGGCGCCCAGCCAGCTGGGGATATTCGCGAAATCGTCCGATGCGTTCGACACGCCCAACATCGAATATCACGTGCAGCCGTTGTCCCTGGGCAAGTTCGGCGACCCGCTGGACGATTTTTCGGGGCTGACGGTGTCGGTCTGCAACCTGCGGCCCGAAAGCACGGGGTCCGTGCACATCACCGCGCCCGATCCCCGGACGGCCCCCGCCATCGCGCCGCGCTATCTGACGACCGAGGGCGACCGACAGGTGGCCATCGACAGCCTGCGCCATGCGCGCCGCCTGATGGCGACCGCCCGCATGGCCGAATTCGCGCCCGAGGAGCACAAGCCGGGCGCGCATCTGCAAAGCGACGCCGATCTGGCGCAGGCGGCGGGAGAGGTCGGCACGACCATCTTCCACCCGGTCGGCACGACGCGGATGGGGTCGGACCCGATGGCCGTGGTCGATGCGCAGCTGCGCGTGCACGGGCTGTCGGGCCTGCGCATCGCCGATGCCGGGGTGATGCCCGCGATCGTGTCGGGCAACACCCATGCACCGGTCACGATGATCGCGGACAAGGCGGCGGGGATGATCCTGGCGCGTTAGGTCAGCATGGCGCGGAACGCGTGCCAGCTGGCCTTGGGGGTCCGCACCATCGTGTCATAGTCCACATGGACCAGGCCGAAGCGCGGGCCGTATCCCCAGCCCCATTCGTAATTGTCCAGCAGCGACCAGTAGAAGAACCCGCGCACGTCCACGCCCTGATCCATCGCCGCCTTTGTCGCGCGCAGGTGATCGCCGATGAACCGGATGCGGGCCTGATCGTCGGTCGGTACCTCGGAGGCCATGCCGTTCTCGGTCACATACACCGGCAGGTTGCCGGTGTGGTCGCGCGCCAGGCGGGTCAGGAATTCGGTCAGGCCCTCGGGGCGGATCTCCCAGTCCATCTGGGTCTTGGGCAGGGGGCCCGGCACCTCGGAGGCGTGGGGCCACAGCCCGTCGTTCCGGGTGTACAGGCGCCGGGTGTAGTAGTTGACCCCCAGCCAGTCCAGCGGCTGCGCGATCAGGTCCATGTCATCCTGCCAGCGGTCGGGCAGATGCGGCCCGATCCCGGCCAGCGCGGCGTCCGGGTATCCCTGGCCCATCAGCGCGCGGATGAACCACTGGTTATAGATCGCGTCCTGCGTCTCTGCCGCCTGTTCCGCCTCGGCGGTGGTGTCGGCGGGGTGGCTGGTCTCGAAGTTCAGCACGATGCCCAGGTTCGTGGCGCCATCGGCGCGCAGCGCCTGCATCGCGGTGCCATGCGCCAGCAGGACGTGGTGCATGGCGCGGCTGGCGGCGCGGATGTCACGCAGGCCGGGGGCGTGGTGGCCGAGGAAATGCGACAGCCAGGCGATGCACCAAGGCTCGTTCAGGGTGGCGGCCGATGCCACGCGGTCGCCGATGCGGGCGTTGATCGTGGTGCACAGGTCCGCGAAACGCTGCGCGATGTCGCGGTTCTGCCAGCCGCCCTGCGACGACAGCGCCGCGGGCAGATCCCAGTGGTGATAGGTCAGGAAGGGCTTCAGGCCGCGTTCCAGCATGCCGTCGACCAGCTTGTCGTAGAAATCCAGACCATCGGGGTTCACCGTCACCCCGTCCGGCATCACCCGCGCCCAGGAGGTCGAAAAGCGGTAGCCGTCAAAGCCTGCGTCGCGGATCAGGTCCAGGTCCTGCGGCCACAGCCGCAGGTGATCGCAGGCGCGGCTGCCGTCGCTGTCATCCATGATGTTGCCGGGCGTGGCGGCAAAGGTGTCCCAATGCGACGGGCCCGCGCCGGCCGTGCCCTCGATCTGATAGGCCGAGGTGGCGGCGCCGAAGGTAAAACCTGCGGGAAAGTCGGTGCGGGGCGGCAGCATGGGGGATCCTCCTGATGGCGCAACCATGCTGGCATGTCCGCGCGGGGCGCGAAAGGGGTCAGGCGCCGCCGTTCACGCGCGCGGCGCCATCTGCCGCCAGGCAAAGGCCAGCACGAAGACCGCGGTCAGGATCACGATGATCGTGGGGGCGGGCGCGCTGTCCAGCCAGAAGCTGGCCCAGATGCCCGCCAGCGCGCTGGCCACCGCGATGGCGGTGGCCAGCGCCATCATCACCGCCAGGCGGCGGGTCAGCAGGAAGGCGATGGCGCCGGGCGCGATCAGCAGCCCCACGGCCAGGATGATCCCCACCGCCGACAGCATCGCCACGACCGACGCCGCGATCATCGCCAGCATCCCGTAATGCAGCCAGCCCACCCGCAGCCCCGACACCCGCGCCTGCACCGGATCGAAGGCCAGCAGCGCGAAATCCCGCCATTTGAGCAGCAGCGCCAGCGTCACGGCGGCGGCGATGGGCAGGGCCTGGGCGAAATCGCCCGGCCCGATGCCGAGAATGTTGCCGAACAGGATATGGTCCAGATGCACCCCGGGCGGAAAGACCGTGAAGAGGATCAGGCCGACGGCGAACATGCCTGCCATGACCACGCCAAGCGCGGTGTCGGACTTGATGCGGCTGTTGGCGTCCAGCCAGCCCGAGGAGAGCGCGCAGACCATGCCCGCCGCGAAGGCCCCGACCAGCAGCGGCACGCCCATCGCATAGGCCAGCACGATGCCCGGCAGGACGGCGTGGCTGATCCCGTCGCCCATCAGCGCCCAGCCCTTGAGGACCAGAAAGCAGGACAGCAGCGCCGCCGGGATGGCCACGATCACCGCGATCAGCGCCGCGTCCGCCATGACCGGAAAGGTGAAGGGCAGGATCAGCGCGTTCATGGCCGCGCCCTGACGGCGTCGCGGGCGCGGCGGCGCGTGGCGCGCAGCCCGTGGGTGGGGGCGAAGACGAAGGCCGCCAGGAAGATCAGCGTCTGCAGCGTCACGATGATGCCGCCCGTGGCCCCGTCCAGGAAGAAGCTGGCATAGGCGCCGATGGCCGAGGTCGTCGTGCCGATCACGACCGAGATCACGATCAGCCGCGGAAAGCGGTCGGTCAGCAGATAGGCCGTGGCCCCCGGCGTCACCACCAGGGCGATGACCAGGAAGGCGCCGACGGTCTGCATCGCCGCCACGGTCGAGGCCGCCAGCAGGGTGAAGAACAGCGCCTTCATGCGGTTCGGATGCAGGCCGATGGTGCGGGCGTGGGTCTCGTCGAAGAAGACCACCATCAGGTCGCGCCATTTCATCAGCAGGATCGCAAGCGAGACGGTCGAGATCAGCACCAGCTGGATCACGTCGGCTGGCGCGATGGCCAGGATGTTGCCCATGGTGATCGCCTGCAGGTCCACCGCGACCGGGTTCAGAGACACCATGAACAGCCCGATGCCGAAGAAGCCGGTGAAGATCAGGCCGATGATCGCGTCCTGTTTGAGCCCCGTGCGGGTGTTCAGGAACAGCATGGTCAGCGCTGCAAGCCCTCCCGACAGGAACGCGCCAAGCGCGAAGGGCAGGCCCAGCATGTAGGCCCCCGCCACGCCCGGCACGATGGAATGGGACAGCGCGTCGCCGATCAGGCTCCACCCCTTGAGCATCAGGTAGGCCGAGAGGAACGCGCAGACGCCCCCGACCAGGGCCGAGACCCAGATCGCGGTCGCCATGTAACCATAGGTGAAGGGCGTCAGGGCCAGATCGATCATCAGGCGTCGCGCGCGGGGGTTTTGCACCCCCGCACCCCCGCAGGGTATTGGGGCAAAGGAGAAATGCTCATGCGCCGCCCCCCGTCCGGTGACGGTCGTCGTAGAAGATCAGCGGGCGTTCGTCGTCGGTGAAGACGTCCACGTTGCGCGCGTCCGCGTCGGCATGCAGGTCGGTGCCGCCCAGCATGAAGTGGCGCAGCGTGCCGCCGAAGGCCTGGCGCAGGTTGGCGGGTGTGAAGGTCGTCTCGGTCGGGCCGAAGGCCAGCACCGTGCCTTTGACCAGCACAACGCGGTCGCAATATTCGGGGACCGAGCCCAGATCGTGGGTCGAGACCAGCATCACCCGGCCTTCGTCGCGCATCTGGCGCAGAAGCGTGATGATCGTCTGTTCGGTCTGCACGTCGACGCCGGTGAAGGGTTCGTCCAGCAGGATCACCCGCGCCTCCTGCGCCAGCGCGCGGGCGAGGAAGACGCGCTTCTTCTGGCCGCCGGACAGCTCTCCGATCTGGCGGGTGGCGTAGTCGGTCAGGCCCACGCGGGCCAGCGCCTCGGTGACGGCTTGGCGGTCGGCGGGGCGGGCGCGGCGCAAAAAGCCCATATGGCCGTAGCGGCCCATCATCACCACGTCGCGCACCAGCACGGGGAAGGTCCAGTCGACCTCCTCCGCCTGGGGGACATAGGCGACGAGGTTGCGCGACAGGGCCTGGCGCACGGTCAGGCCCAGGATGCGCACCTGACCCGTGGCATGGGGCAGCAGGTCCATCAGCGCCTTGAACAGCGTCGATTTTCCCGCGCCGTTCACGCCGACCAGCGCGGTCACCGAACCCTGTGGCACGGTGAAGCTGGCTTGCGCCAGGGCGCGGTGGCCGTTGCGATAGGCAACCGTCAGATCGCCGACCTCGATGCCCAGGGGGTCGCGCTGGGTCTGAGGGTCAGCCATCGGCCAGCGCGTCCACGATGGTCTGCGACGTGACCCGCAGCAGGTCCAGATAGGTGGGCACGGGCCCCTCCGTGTCCGACAGGCTGTCCACATAGAGGACGCCGCCATAGTCGGCCCCGGTTTCCGCTGCGATGCTGCGCGCCGGACGGTCCGAGATGGTGCTTTCCGAGAAGATCACCGGCGCGCCGGTGTCACGCATGGCGTCGATCAGGGCACGGACCTGCTGGGGCGTGCCCTGGCCTTCGGCGTTGATGGGCCAGAGATACATCTCGGTCAGGCCGAAATCGCGGGCCAGATAGCTGAAGGCGCCTTCGGAGGTGACCAGATAGCGGCGATCCTGGGGCAGGGCGCGGGCGGCGTCACGCAGCGGGCCCACGACATCGGCGATCTGCTGCTTGTAGTCGTCCGCATTCGCGGCATAGGCGGCGGCATTGTCGGGGTCGGCCTGGGCCATCGCGGCGGCGATGTTGTCGACATAGATCTGTGCCGAATCCAGCGCCATCCAGGCATGGGGGTTCGGCTTGCCTTCGTAATCGCCGCTGCGGATCGGCAGGGGGTCGATGCCCTGCGTCACCGTGACGATGGGCACGTCGCCCGCGCGGTCCAGGTATTGCTGGGCCCATCCGTCCAGGTTCAGGCCGTTGACCAGGATCAGATCGGCATCGGCGATGCCGATGATGTCGCGCGGGCTGGGTTGATAGTCGTGGATCTCGGCCCCTGGCGGGGTGATTGACCGCACCTCGGCCAGGTGGCCGCCCACATTGCGGGCCATGTCGGCGATCACGGTGAAACTGGTGGCGACCTGCAACTGGTCAGCGGTCGCATGGGTCGGGATCAGGAACAGGAACGGCGTCAGGAATCGATACATCGCATCCTCCAATGCCCCTGTTATCTGCGAACGGTTCGCAACTGTCAACAGTTGAGAACCAGTTGCAACTGGACCCCGGCTGCGGCAGAATGCGCGGATGACCAGACGACGTGCGGACAGGTTGGAGCAGGCGTTGCGGGATGCGGGGGTCCGCGTCACGCGTCAGCGCGCGGCGCTGCTGCAGGTGATCGCCGCAGCCGACGATCATCCGGACGCGGCCGAGCTGCATGCCCGCGCGGTCACCGCCGGGGCGGGGGTGTCGCTGGCCACGGTCTATCGCACGCTGACGACGCTGCAGGCGCAGGGCGTGATCGAGAAGCTGGAATTCCAGGGCGAACCCGCCCGCTGGGAGGCCGCCGACCAGCGCCACCACGACCACATGATCGACGTGGACAGCGGCGAGGTCATGGAGTTCACCAACGAACGGATCGAGCGCCTTCAGGCCGAGATCGCCGCCGAGATGGGATATGACATCGTCCATCACCGGCTGGAGCTGTATGTGCGGCGGCGCTGATGCAGGTGTTCGACAAGATCATCAGCGATCGAGGGTCGCGCTATGCGGTGTCGGGCGGGCCGGCCGCCGACCGGGCGGCGGTGGCCGCGATGCTGGCCGAGCTGACGCGGGTCAAGCGGTTCCAAAAGGCGACCCATCACAGTTGGGCCGCCATCCTGGGCGGCGAGGGCGTCAAGGATGACGATGGCGAAAGCGGCGCGGGGCAGCTGATCCTGCAGATGCTGGAACGCGCCGGCCTGCAGGATCATGTGGTCATCGTCACGCGCTGGTACGGCGGCAAGCATCTGGGCGGGGACCGGTTCCGGCATGTCGCCGATGCGGTGCGCCATTACCTGCGCGAGACGGGGGCGGGCTGACCCGGAGACGGGTCACCCCCTCGGTCAGGGCCGGAACATCACCTTGCCGGTGCGGCCCGGCGTCAGGGCGGCGGTGACGGCCTGGGTCGGTTCGTCCAGTCCGAAGGTGCCGCCCGCGGTCAGGTCCAGCTTGCCGTCCATGACCAGCCCGATCAGTTCGCCGAACATGCGCTGGCGATCCTCTGCCGGGGTGGCGGGCATCACCTTGGCACCCCAGAAGCCCTTGACGGACAGGTGCTTGAAGATGATCGGCCCGGCAGGCAGCTGCAGGTCCTCTCCGGTGGTCGAACCGAAGGTGACCAGCAGCCCCTCGGTGCCCAGCAGGTCGACCAGCCCCGCCGCGACCGCGCCGCCCACGGAATCGACCGCCGCGCGGGCGCCGTCCTTGCCCACGATCGCGCGCGCCTTGGCCACCCAGTCCGGGTCGCTGGTCGAGATGACGTCGGTCATGCCCATCGCGGTCAGTTCCTCGACCGCTTCGGGGCGGCGGACCAGGTTCAGCAGGCGCACGCCGCGCGACTGCGCCAGCACGGCCATGATCTTGCCCACCGCGCCGTTGGCGGCGGTCTGGATCACCCAGTCACCGCGCGATACGTGCAGGAACTCCAGCAACGTGATGGCGCTGAAGGGCATGGCGATCAGCTGGGCCGCGGCCGCGTCGGGCATCTCGTCGGGGACAGGGATTGCGCCAGCGGCCTGGGCCACGGCGTATTCGGCCCAGGACCCCTTGAGGCCCGCGACGGCGACGCGGCGGCCCTTCAGGGCGGGGTCGACGCCGGGGCCGGTCTCCTCGACGATGCCCACGGCCTCGCTGCCGGCGGTGGCGGGCAGGTCGGGACGCACGCCGTAATTGCCGCGGATGGTCCACAGGTCGTGATTGTGGATGGGCGACAGAAGCACGCGGACCAGCAGCTCGCCGTCCTGCGGGGCGGGACGGTCGGTGTCGGTCGACTGCAGCACGTCGGCGGGTTCGCCGAAGCGGTCATGGGTGACGCTGCGCATAAGATATCCTTTCGGTCCTGTTCGTTGCAGCTGACCTAGGCATTGCCCCCCGCCGTTGCCAGTGCCGGCGCGCGGGCGGCGACAGGATGACTCCGCGTCAAGCGGCCCGTTCGGCGGGAACCTCGCGGGCCAGCGCCCGCGCCTCGGCCCGGTCCAGGGCGGCCAGGATCTGGTTGATCGTGGCCCCCTGCGCCCGCTGCCGCTGCCAGATGCGCAGGCAGGATGCGGGCGACCAGGGGAGGGCGGCGCGGCTCAGCCAGGCGCGCAGCGGCGCAGGCAGCGCGTCGAAGGCCGCCATGGGGTCGCGCGTGCGCCGCCGCTGGCGCTGCGCGGTCCGGCCCAGGTTGGCACAGCGGCGCATCAGCACGACGCGGCCTCCTCCACCGGATCGACCACCACCAGCAGCCGCGTCTGGCCGGGGATGGCGGGCGGCGACCGGTGCAGGATGCCCGTCGGCTGGGCCCCCCAGGTCCGGCCGCGGAACAGTGCGGCGGTGCCCGTGGGCATCTGCTGGATGCGGTCGACCTGGGCCGGACCACTCACGGGACCGAACTGCGTGCCCGCCCCGCGCAGCGTGCAAAGCAGCCGTGCGCGCACTGCATCCAGATGCCATTTCGGACAGGACTGGCCATCCGTGACCTCGACCCGCAGGGTGACCATCAACGCGCCCAGGGAACGCGCCGCGTGCTGCGCCAACTCGGCGATCTGGTCGATCAGCGCGCTGCGGTAATCGCAATCCGCCAGCGCGGCCGCGTCGCAGGCATGGCGCAGGGCCGTCGCGGCGTCCTGCGGGCGCATGGTCTGGCGCAGACGCGGCAACCGGTCCGGCGGCAACGCATCCAGCCAGACCTGCCATGCAGGATCGGTGGTCCGCTGCCACAGCGCGACCGCGACGCCGGGCAGCGCGATGGTCCCCAGCACGCGCGGATCGTGGCCGCTGTTCATCGCCGTCGCGGGGGTTGGTCGCAGGGCGACGCGCTGGTTCATGCCGCGACCTCCGTCGCGCGGCGCCAGGCGGGAAAGGGGTCGGGCAGGGCGGTCCAGCCGGCCGGGTTGTCGCCCCATTCCTCGCCCAGAAGGCAGGCGTCCAGGCGGGCGCGGATGCGATCCTCGTCCATGCCGGTGCCGATGAAGACCAGCTCCTGCCGCCGGTCGCCGAAGGGGTCGGACCAATGCGCGTCCAGATAGGCGCGCCCCTCGGGGTGGGTCGGCCAGCGGTCGCGTGGGACCGAGGCCCACCACTGCCCCAGGGGCCGGACCGAGGACAGCGCCCCCGCCAGAGAGAACTCGGCCACCCAGTCGGGCCGCGTGGCGACCCAGAAATGCCCCTTGGCGCGGATCACGCCGGGCAGGGGGCCGTTCAGCAGCTCGTATATCTTGCGCGGCTCGAACGGCTGGCGGGCGCGATAGACGAAGCTGGCGACGCCGTATTCCTCGGTCTCGGGGGTGTGGTCGGCATGGCCGTACAGCTCCTTGGCCCACATCGGATGGGTATGGGCGCGGTCGAAATCAAACAGGCCGGTGTTCAGGATGTCGCGCGGCGCGACGCGGCTGTGATCCGTCTTGATGATGCGCGCGTCGGCGTTCAGCGCCCGGATGATCTTGCGCGCGGCATCCACGCGGGCGGGTCCGGCATCGCTGCATTTGTTCAGCACGATCACGTCGGCGAATTCCATCTGGTCGGTCAGCAGATCGACCAGCGTGCGCGCGTCGGCGTCGCCCATCACCTCTCCGCGGTCGGACAGGAAATCGTGGCTGGAGAAGTCGGCCGTCAGGTTCACCGCATCGACCACCGTCACCATCGTGTCCAGCCGCGCCACGTCGGACAGGCTGGCGCCGCTGTCATCCACGAACTCGAAGGTGGTGGCGACGGGCAGCGGCTCGCTGATCCCGGTCGATTCGATCAGCAGATAGTCGAACCGCCCCGCCTGGGCCAGGCGGCGCACCTCCAGCAGCAGGTCCTCGCGCAGGGTGCAGCAGATGCAGCCGTTCGACATCTCGACCAGGGTCTCCTGTGTCTGCGACATGCCGCCCTCGGCGCGGACCAGGTCGGCGTCGATGTTCACCTCGGACATGTCGTTGACGATGACGGCGACGCGCAGCCCGTCGCGATTGTTCAGGACGGCGTTCAGCAGTGTCGTCTTGCCGGCGCCCAGAAAGCCGGACAGGACGGTGACGGGCAGGCGGGGATCGTGGGTCATGGCAGGTCCTCGGTGCTGTGGCTGGTCAGGTTAGTTATAGTATAACATTACTGATGACAATCCTGCAGCCTGCCTTGCCCGCCCCATTGACGACCCGCCCCCGATGGGCCATGCCGCGCGGATGCTGCACATCGATGACATCTCCTATTCCATCCAGGGCCGCCCGCTGTTCGCCGGCGCCTCGGCATCCGTGCCCGAAGGGCACAAGGTCGGCCTTGTGGGTCCGAACGGCGCGGGCAAGACGACGCTGTTCAAGCTGATCCGCGGCGAACTGGGCCTGGACGGCGGCGCCATCAGCCTGCCGACGCGCGCCCGCATCGGCGGCGTGGCCCAGGAATCGGCCGCGACCGCGCTGTCCGTGCTGGAGACCGTTCTGGAGGCAGACCAGGAACGCACCGCCCTGATGGCGGAATCGCTGACCGCGACGGACGCGCATCGCATCGCGGACATCCAGACCCGCCTGACCGACATCGATGCCTGGTCGGCCGAGGCCCGCGCCGCGACGATCCTGGACGGGCTGGGCTTCGACACCGCCGACCAGCAGCGACCGACCAGCGACTTCAGCGGCGGCTGGCGGATGCGCGTGGCGCTGGCGGGGGTGCTGTTCGCGCAGCCCGACCTGCTGCTTCTGGACGAACCGACCAACTATCTGGACCTGGAAGGCGCGCTGTGGCTGGAGACCTATCTGGCCCGCTATCCGCACACGGTCATCATCATCAGCCACGACCGCGGGCTGTTGAACCGCGCCGTCGGCCATATCCTGCATGTCGAGGACAAGAAGCTGACGCTGTATACCGGCGGCTATGACAGCTTCACCCGCATCCGCGCCGAAAAGCGTGCATTGCAGGCCGCCGAGGCCAAGAAGCAGTCCGAGCGCCGCGCCCATCTGCAAAGCTTCGTCGACCGCTTTGGTGCCAAGGCCAGCAAGGCCCGCCAAGCCCAGGCCCGCGTCAAGGCGCTGGCCAAGATGGAGCCGATCACCGCGCCCGAAGAGGCCAAGTTCTTCCGCTTCAGCTTTCCCCAGCCTGAGGAGCTGTCGCCCCCCATCGTCGCGATGGAAGGGGTCAATGTCGGCTATGGTGACCGCACCGTGCTGTCGCGCCTGGGGCTGCGCATCGATCAGGACGACCGCATCGCGCTGCTGGGCCGCAACGGCCAGGGCAAGTCGACGCTGTCCAAGCTGCTGGCCGGCCGCCTGACGCCGATGGCCGGCAAGGTGGTGCAGTCGAACAAGCTGCGCGTCGGCTATTTCGCCCAGCACCAGGTCGACGAGCTGTCGCTGGACGACACGCCGCTGGACCACATCCGCGCCGTGCGCCCGAACGAGGCGCAGGCGCGCCAGCGGGCCCGTTTGGCCGGTTTCGGCCTGATGGAGGCGCAGGTCGAGACCAAGGTCCGCGCCCTGTCCGGCGGCCAGAAGGCGCGCCTGTCGCTGCTGCTGGCCACGATCGACGCGCCGCATCTGCTGATCCTGGACGAACCGACCAACCACCTGGACATCGAAAGCCGCGAGGCCCTGTCCGAGGCGCTGAACGATTACACGGGCGCGGTCGTGCTGGTCAGTCACGACATGCACCTGCTGGGACTGGTCGCGGACCGGCTGTGGCTGGTCAAGGACGGCGCCGTCGCCCCCTACGAGGGCGATCTGGATGATTACCGCAAGTTCCTGCTGTCGGGCGACGCGCCCGCCGAGAAGTCCGGCGAGAAGACCCCCGAGGCGGCTAAGCCCGCCGCCCCGAAGAAGCCGAACCGCGATGCGGTGCTGGCCCTGCGGTCGGACGTGCGCAAGTCCGAGGAGCGGGTCCAGAAGCTGACCGAGATGATGGGCAAGCTGGACGTCAAGCTGGCCGATCCGGGCCTCTACAACGATCCCTACGAGGCCGAGAAATGGGGCAAGAAGCGGGCCGAGGCCGTGCGCGCCCTGGCCTTTGCCGAGGAGCTGTGGATGGCCGCGCTGGAAAAGCTGGACGCGGCCGAAAAGGGCTGACGGCGGGGTGATCATCGCGCTGTTGCGAAAATGCGGCGCATGGCCCAGGATAAGACGCGGACAGGTTGTGCCTTGCGGGGCACGGCCATAGATACCCGGAAAGCCCTTTTTGCGCGGAATCGCCCCCATGAAATATGCCTTGGCCCTTGCCGTCCTGTTCGCCGTTCCTGCCCATGCGCAGGATTTCGGGGCAACCGGGGGGCGCACGTTCTCGGTCGATCTGGGCGTCGGTGCGGCCCTGCGCCCGGCCTATCCCGGTGCCGAGGATGCCGAGGTCGCGCCGTGGATCATCTGGCGCGACGCGGGCTTCGGTCCGGTCGGTACGGCCCCTGCGCAGGGATTCTCGATCGCGCCGTCCTTTGGCACCGTGGGCAAGCGTGAAAGCAGCGACGACGCGGCCCTGACGGGGCTGGACGACATCGACCGCGCCTATGAGCTGGGCCTGCGGGTCAGCTATGGCGCGGGGCCGGTGACGGCCTATGGCAGCGTGCGCCGCGGGTTCGAGGGCCATGAGGGCATCACCGGAGAGGTCGGCGCGAAGTACCGCACCGAGCTGAGCGACCGCGTGACCCTGTGGTCCGGGGCCGAGGTCGTCTATGGCAATGACGACTTCAACAACACCTATTTCGGCGTGACGCCGGCCGAAAGCGTGACCAGCGGCCTGCCCGCCAGCGCCCCCGGCGGCGGTCTGAACGAGGCCGCGATCACCTTCGAGGCGCGCTATGCCATCAACGACACCACCGCCGTCCTGGGCGAGGTGCGTTACGGCAAGCTGATCGGCGACGCCGGCGATTCGCCGGTCGTGCAGGAAGAATACCAGCCCTCGCTGCGCCTTGGCGTGACGCGTCGGTTCTCCTTCGGCTTCTGATCGCCGCAGGGTCAGGGGATCGGGGTCGCGCGTGGCGCGGCCCCTTTTTCTTGGCCAAATGTTTTAAGCCTGAAATAATTTCTTGACAGGTCGCGCCCGCCTGTTGCGTTCTGGTGTCAAGGCATCCGAACCGGGCCGCGACCAACGCGGTCCCCGCCAACAGGGAAAGACCGCACCATGACCCAGACCCGTTCGCTGATCGCGGCGCTTGCCGCAACGACCGCCCTGGCCGCCCCGGCCATGGCGCAGGACGACACGCTGACCGTGGGCGTGCTGCTGACCCTGTCCGGCCCCGGCGCCGTGCTGGGAGAGATGGCGCGCGACGGCTTCCTGCTGGCCGCAGAGGAGATCGGCGATCTGGGCGGCATCCCCACCGAGATCATCGTGGTCGACGACGAACAGAAGCCCGACGTCGCCGCCAACAAGGCCCGCGAACTGGTCGAGCGGAACGGCGCGGACATCGTGGTCGGGCCGATCTTCTCGAACGTCGCGGGCGCCATCGTGCAGCCGGTGACGCAGGGGGGCGGCATCCTGATCAGCCCGAATGCCGGCCCGTCGAACCTGGCCGGGGCGGAATGCAACAAGGCCTTCTTCGCGACGTCCTATCAGAACGACCAGATGCACGAGGTGATGGGCGCCCATGCGCAGGCGCAGGGGTTCCAGAACGTCTTCCTGCTGGCCCCGAACTATCAGGCCGGGCAGGACGCGCTGGCGGGCTTCAAGAAAAGCTATACCGGCGGCGTCGCCGGAGAGATCTTCACCCAGATGGGTCAGCTGGACTATTCCGCCGAACTGGCCCAGATCGCCGCGATGCAGCCCGATGCGGTCTTCGCCTTCATGCCGGGCGGCATGGGTGTGAACCTGGTGCGCCAGTATCGCCAGGCCGGGCTGGAGGGCATCCCGTTCCTGTCGGCCTTCACCGTGGACGAGGCGACGCTGCCCGCGCAGGCCGAGGCGGCCCTGGGCTTCTTTGCCGGGTCGAACTGGGCGCCCGATCTGGACACGGCGGAAAACGCCGCTTTCGTCGCGGCCTATGAGGCGAAATACGGCCATGTACCCGGCGTCTATGCCATGCAGGGCTATGACGCGGCCCGCCTGATCGACGGCGCGCTGCGCAAGGCGGGCGGCACCGACCGCGACGCGCTGATCGCAGCGCTGGAGGGGGCGCCCTTCACCTCGGTCCGCGGCGATTTCAGCTTTGGTCCCAACCACTTCCCGATCCAGGACTTCTACCTGACCACGGTGGTGCAGCGCGAGGACGGCAAATTCGCCACCTCGGTCGTCGAAAAGATCTTCGACGACTATCAGGACAATTACGCCGCCAACTGCCAGATGAACTGAGCCGATGACCAGCCTGTTCCTGCTGCAGCTGCTGAACGGGGTGCAGCTGGGGGTCCTTCTGTTCCTGATCGCCGCCGGGCTGACCCTGGTCTTCGGGATCATGGATTTCGTGAACCTGGCCCATGGCGTGATCTACATGGTCGGCGCCTATCTGGTGGTGATGTTCGCGGGCATGACCGGCAGCTACGGGCTGGGCCTTCTGCTGACCCTTCCGGCAACGCTGGTCATCGGGCTGGTGCTGGAGGCGCTGATCTTTCGCAGGCTCTATGACCGCCCGCATCTGGATCAGGTGCTGGCGACCTTCGGGCTGGTCATGGTGGTGACGGAGCTGGTGAAGATCATCTGGGGCCAGTCGCCGCTGTCGATCCTGCCGCCCGACGCGCTGTCGGGGTCGGTGCCGCTGGTGGGCGCGCTGCGCTATCCGGTGTTCCGGCTGGCGGTGATCGCGGCGGGGCTGGCGGTCGCGGTGGGGCTGTGGCTGGTCATCACGCGCACCCGCATCGGCATGCGCCTGCGGGCGGGGGCCACGAACCGCGCGATGGTGGGGGCGCTTGGCGTCGATATCGGGCGGCTGTTCACCGTCATCTTCGCCTTTGGCGCGATGCTGGCAGGGTTCGCGGGGGCGATGGTGGCACCCATCCTGTCGGTCGATCCGGGGATGGGGGAAAGCGTGCTGATCCTGGCCTTCGTGGTGATCGTCATTGGCGGTATCGGCTCGGTCAAGGGCGCCTTCGCGGGCGCGCTGCTGGTGGGGATCGTCGACACGCTGGGCCGCAGCTTCGGCCCGATCATCCTGCGCGCGGTGATGGAGCCGTCCGCCGCCGCCCAGACCGGGCGCGTGCTGGCGCCGATGCTGGTCTATGTGCTGATGGCCGCGATCCTGGCCGCCCGGCCGCAGGGCCTGTTCGGAGCGCGCCCATGACCCGCTGGTTGATGCGCCGCCGGGTGGCGGCCTGGGCGATCTTCGGCGGTTTCGCCCTGTTGCCGCTGGTCGCGGCGCTGACGGGGGACCCCTATCTGGTGGTGGTGGCGACGCGGATCCTGGCCTTCGCCATGGCCGCCTTGGCGCTGGACCTGATCCTGGGCTATGGGGGCATGGTCAGCTTTGGCCACGCGGCCTATCTGGGCATCGGCGCCTATGCGGTGGCGATCCTGTCGCGCGCGGGCATCACCGATCTGGGCGCGCATCTGGGCGTGGCGGTGGTCGCGGGTGCGGGTTTCGCGCTGGTCACCGGGGCGATCAGCCTGCGCACGCGGGGCATCTATTTCATCATGATCACGCTGGCCTTCGCACAGATGGCCTATTTCTTCTTCGTCTCGCTGTCGGCCTATGGCGGCGATGACGGGGTGACGCTGACGGCGCGGTCGACCGTGCTGGGGCAGGACTGGCTGGCCGATGATCGGGTGCTCTATTACGCGGCGCTGGCGATGCTGGCGGGGCTCTATCTGCTATGTGTCGCGATCACCGGGTCGCGGTTCGGGCGGGTGCTGACCGGGGCGCGGGAAAACCCGCTACGGATGCAGGCGGTGGGCTTCACCCCCTTCCGGTTCCAGCTGACGGCCTTCGTCATTTCGGGGGCGATGACGGCCATCGCCGGGGTGATCCTGGCCAATCAGGCCAACTTCGTCTCGCCCTCCTACATGAACTGGCACCGCTCGGGGGAACTGGTGGTGATGGTCGTCCTGGGCGGCATCGGCAACCTGCTGGGCGCCATCGCCGGGGCGACACTGGCGCTGCTGCTGGAGGAATGGCTGGCGCTCTTCACCGAACATTGGCGGCTGATCTTCGGCACGCTGCTGATCCTGGTCGTGCTGTTCTCGCGCGACGGGCTTACGGGGCTGTTCAGGGGGCGCGGGAAATGAGCCTTCTCTCCGTGCGCGGGTTGCGCAAATCCTATGGTGCGCTGAAGGTTACCGACGATCTGGACCTGGAGGTCACCGAGGGCGAGCTGCACGCCATCATCGGCCCGAACGGCGCGGGGAAATCCACGCTGATCGCGCAGCTGTCGGGGCAGGCGGGGTCGGATGCGGGCTCGGTCCGTTTTGCGGGGGCCGAGATGATGGGTCGCCCCATGCCCGCGCGGGTTCGGGCGGGCATGTCGCGCAGCTTCCAGATCACCTCGATCCTGCCGGGCTTCACCGTGCTGGAGAACGTGGCCACCGCCGTGCAGGCCCATGCGGGCAGCAGCTTCCGCTTCTTCGCCCCCGTCGCACGGGACAACGGCCTGAACGCACAGGCGCGGGACGCGCTGTCTCGCGTGGGTCTGGCCGACCGCGCCGACACCCGCGCCGGCAGCCTGTCGCATGGAGAGAAACGTGCGCTGGAGCTGGCCATCGCCCTGGCCACAAGGCCGCGCCTTCTGCTCTTGGACGAGCCCTTGGCCGGGACCAGCGGGGCAGAGGCCGAGCGTCTGGTCCAGGTCATGGCAGGCCTGAAGGGGCAGGTGACGCTGGTGCTGATCGAACATGACATGGACGCGGTCTTTGCGCTGGCCGACCGGGTCAGCGTGCTTGTCTATGGCCGGATCATCGCGACCGGCACGCCCGATCAGGTCCGCGCCGACCCGGCGGTGCGCGCCGCCTATCTGGGGGATGCGTGATGCTGGTCGTCGAGGGGCTGCAGGCCGGTTACGGAGAGGCGCAGGTCCTCCACGACATCCACCTGTCGGTCGGGCAGGGGCAGGTGGTGACCCTGCTGGGCCGCAACGGCATGGGCAAGACGACGACGATCAGCACGATCTTTGGCCTGCTGGCGGCGCGGGGCGGGCGGGTCAGCATCGACGGGCGCGACGTGACCCGCGCCGCGCCGCACCGCATCGCGCGCGCGGGCCTGGGCCTGGTCCCCGAGGGGCGGCAGGTCTTTCCCACCCTGGACGTGCGCGAGAACCTGATCGCCACCGCGCGCCCCGGCCATTGGACCCTGCCGCGCGTCCTCGCGCTGTTCCCGCGCCTGGCCGAGCGCATGGGCCACAAGGGCAGCGAGCTGTCGGGCGGCGAGCAGCAGATGCTGGCCATCGGCCGGGCGCTGATGACCAACCCCCGCCTGATCGTGCTGGACGAGGCGACCGAGGGCCTGGCCCCCCTGATCCGGGACGAGATCTGGTCCTGCCTGACGCGCCTGAAGGACCAGGGCGAGGCCATCCTGATCGTGGACAAGAACCTGTCGGCCCTGACCCGCTTTGCCGACCGCCATGTGGTGATCGAGAAGGGCCGCACCGTCTGGTCCGGCGACAATGCGCAGCTTTTGAACGATTCCGCTGTGGCAGAACGGCATCTGGGCGTCTGACGGACGCACATCCCCCTTTACCGGCGCGGCCTGCGCGACATAATAAGATGCATTGGTCTGCGGCGACTGCCGCCCGTTTTTTTTCAGGAATTCATCATGCGTCCGTCCGCGCGAATCGTGACCCTCGGTCTTGCTTTCGCGCCGCTGATGCTGGCCGCCTGCCGAGTCGATGCCGGCGGAGGCGGTGAGGCACCGACCGTCCAATGCGCCCCGGCCCAAGGTGTGGACATGGTCCAGGCCGATGCCCTGTGCGACGCGCTGCGCGCCCAGGACCCCAAGGGCGGGATTCGCCTGCGCGTCCTGGCCACGGGGCCCACGGCGTTGTCGGCACAGCTGGACCGCGTGACCGACCAGGGCGACCGGCCCGGCCAGCGGATGGATTTCAGCGTCACGGACCGGGACCTGCAGCCCGACGATTTCACCAGCTTTGCCCGCGACCTGCTGCGATACGGGTTGCCCGATTAGGAAAGAGCCGCACGCATGTGCCAGATCTGCGCCAACCTTCGTCCCTATGACAAATCCTGCGCCGGGTCGGAGTTCGCGGGTTCCACCGTCGATCTGCTCAGCGCGACGCTGCGCGAACAGGGCGACGCGCCGGGGGGACGGGGAACCCCCTATCGCATGGCGCCGGGGGACGTGTTCAACGGCACGGTCGGATTTTCGGGCGACAACGACTGGGTGGCCGTCCGTCTGGAGGCCGGCACGACCTATCGAATCGCCCTGAACGGCATCAGCCTGTCGGACCCCCTGCTGGAACTGCGCGGCCCCGATGGCCGCGTGGTCGCCGTGAACGACGACGGGGGGCCGGGGCTGGACAGCCTGATCACCATCGCGCCCACGCAGACCGGGACCTATTACGTGAACGCGGGCGCCTATTCCGCGGGCACCGGCAGCTATCAGCTGGTCGTGACCGAGGCGCCCGTGCCCCGGCCCGCCCCGATGGCAGAGCTGGCCACCTATCTGACCGACGGCTTCTGGGCCGATACCGGACAGTCCGCGCGGTCCTTCGACATGTCGCGCGACAACATCATCACCTATGACTTCAGCGGCCTGACGCCGCAGGGCCGGGCGCTGGCGCGCGACGCGATGCAGGCCTGGTCGGCAGTCGCCAATCTGCGCTTCGTCGAACAGCGCGGCGATGCCGACATCACCTTCGACGACAACCAGGACGGGGCCTTTGCCCAGTCGACGATCATGGGCGGGCGCATCCTGCGGTCGTCGATCAACGTCTCCACGGACTGGATCTCGCAGGATGGCGCACGCATCGGCACCTATTCCTATCAGACCTACGTGCACGAGATCGGTCACGCGCTAGGCCTGGGGCACCAGGGCCTCTATAACGGCAGCGGCAATTTCGCCGATGACGCGTGGTTCGTGAACGACAGCTGGCAGGCCTCGGTGATGTCCTATTTCGGCCAGGACGAGAACCCCAACATCGCCGCCAGCGGCGCCTATCTGGCGTCGCTGATGCCCGCCGACATCATCGCCATCCAGCGCCTGTACGGCGCCGCGGGTGCGGGGTCGCTGACCGCGGGCAACACGGTCTATGGCGTGGGCCATACGCTGGGCAGCAGCTGGCTGGGGCGCGTGTTCTCGGCCCAGGACGGGGGCTCTCATCAGACCGTCCAGAACGCGCGCGGCGTGGCGATGACCATCTATGACGCAGGCGGCCATGACGTTCTGAACTTCTCCAACGACGGACAGGCGCAGCGGGTCGATCTGCGTCCCGGGGCCATGTCGGACATCTATGGCCTGCGCGGCAATCTGCAGATCGCCCAGAACACCGTGATCGAGGGCTATGTCGCAGGATCGGGCAATGATGCGGTCCATGGCAACGCTGCCGGCAACGTCCTGCGCGGCATGGGCGGCCACGATCGGCTGTCGGGCGGATGGGGCAACGACATCCTGCATGGCGGCGCGGGGAACGACACCCTGCTGGGGGATGTCGGTGCGGACCGGCTGTTCGGCGATGCCGGGAACGACGTGCTGACCGACCTGCAGGGCGACAATGCGATGGCGGGCGGGACAGGGGACGATCGCCTGACCGCGGGGGCCGGACGCGACAGCCTTTATGGCGACGATGGCGCGGACATCATCCTTGCGGGGGCGGGCGACGATTTGATCCGGGGCGGGGCGGGGTTCGACACGGTCCGCGCCGGTGCCGGCCATGATCGGGCCGAGGGCGGCCTGGGCAACGACATCGTCGATGGCGGCTGGGGCAACGACCGCCTGTTCGGCCAGCAGGGCAACGACACGATGGTCGGCGGGCTGGGGGCTGATTCGATGGCGGGCGGACTGGGCGCGGACACGTTCCGGTTCTTCTCTGCCGCCGACAGCAGCCTTGCCGCGCCGGACCTGATCGTCGATTTCGACCCCGATCGGGACGTGATCGACCTGCGGGCGCTGGATGTCGACTATGTCGGACGCGGGCCGCTGGCGGGGGATGCCGCGGTGCGGTGGGACCACGCGAACGGGATGACCCGCGTGCTGGTCGACGTGGACGGCGACCGCCTGCCGGACATGCTGATCCGCCTGAGCGGCAGGCTGCAGCTGGACGCCGACAGCTTCCTGCTGTGAGGCGGCCCGCGCGGGGCTTGCAAATTCCCCGCGACCGGGTCCATCTGCCTGCCAACACCGATGACAAGGACCGGCCATGGCATACGCACAGACCCTGACCCCCCGCCCCGGATTGGGCCTTCCCGGAACCGGCGCACTGGTTGTCCTGGCGCTTGGCACCATCGCGCTGGCGCTGACCCAGGGGGCGGCGCAGGGCGCGCTGTTCCTTGTAGGCGGCGCCTTGGGCATGTCGCTGTACCATGCGGCGTTCGGGTTCACCTCCGCGTGGCGGGTGTTCATCCTGGACCGCCGGGGCAGGGGCCTTCGGGTGCAGATGCTGCTGCTGGCCATGGCGGTGGTGCTGTTCTTTCCGGCCCTCGCATCGGGAACGCTGTTCGGGAACGAGGTGCGGGGCCTGGTCTCTCCGGCCGGGCTGGGGGTGATCGCGGGGGCGTTCATCTTCGGCATCGGCATGCAGCTTGGCGGCGGCTGCGCCTCCGGCACGCTGTTCACCGCCGGGGGCGGCAATGCGCGGATGCTGATCACGCTGGTCTTCTTCATCGTGGGGTCGGTGCTGGGCACCGTCCATTTCGACTGGTGGGCCAGCCTGCCCGCGCTGGAGCCTGTCGCATTGTGGCAGCCGCTTGGTCCCTGGGGCGGGATCGCGCTGTCTCTGGCCATCTTCGGGACGATCGCGCTGATCACGATGCGGGTCGAACGCAACCGCCACGGCACGCTGGAGCAGCCCCCCGAAAGTGAGCGTCACGGCATGGCGCGCTGGCTGCGCGGGCCCTGGCCGCTGGTCGGTGGCGCGGTGGCGCTGGTGGTGCTGAACTTCCTGACGCTGGCGATCTCGGGGCGGCCTTGGGGCATCACCTCGGCCTTTGCGCTGTGGGGGGCCAAGATCGCGCAGGCCATCGGCATCGACCCCACCGCCTGGGGCTACTGGCAGCGCCCCGCCAATGCCGAGGCGCTGCAGTCAAGCGTGGTCTTGGACGTCACCTCGGTCATGGATTTCGGCATCATCGCGGGGGCCATGCTGGCCGCGTCGCTGGCCGGTCGGTTCGCGCCGTCGCTGCGGATCCCGCTGCGGTCGGTGATCGCCGCGGTCGTGGGCGGGCTGATGCTGGGTTACGGCGCGCGCATCGCCTATGGCTGCAACATCGGGGCCTATTTCTCGGGGATCGCGTCGGGCAGCCTGCACGGCTATCTGTGGGCGGTGGCGGCATTCGCGGGCAACATGCTGGGCGTGGCCCTGCGCCCGTGGTTCTTCATGGAACGCCGCACCAGCCGCGCCGACGGCTGAGATGGACTGGCTGGACTCCGTCGACGCCTATTGCGAACGCACCGGGCCGGAATACTGGTCCGAACCCGTCAATGCGCTGACCAACCTGGCCTTTCTGCTGGCGGCTCTGGTCATGGCGCGGCGCCTGCGGGGACCGGGCATGGCGACGGGGCACGTGCTGGCCGGGGTGCTGTTCGTCATCGGGCTGGGGTCCTGGCTGTTTCACACCCATGCCAACGGACT
The DNA here is from genome assembly GCF_028621715.1 of Paracoccus marcusii. Taxonomy (NCBI): domain Bacteria; kingdom Pseudomonadati; phylum Pseudomonadota; class Alphaproteobacteria; order Rhodobacterales; family Paracoccaceae; genus Paracoccus; species Paracoccus marcusii. Next base: position 1,743,053 of record NZ_CP117466.1, read on the forward strand.
GACCGGGCTGATGGACGTCCTGCCGATCCTGACGTTCATCCTGATCTACGTGTTTGCCGCCACACGCGACTATCTGGGCGCCCGGCCTTGGGTCGCGGCGCTGGTGACTGCTGGGTTCATCCCCTATGCGGCGATCACGGTGCCGCTGTTCGCGCAGGTGCCGGGGCTGGGATCGTCGGCCAGCTATGCCCCGGTGCCGGTGCTGATCCTGGCCTATGCGGTCCTGCTGCGGAACCGCCAGCCGCGCGTGGCGCGGGGCCTGGCGATCGGGGCGGGGCTGCTGACGCTGTCGCTGACCTTCCGCACGCTGGACCAGGCCAGCTGCGCCGTGCTGCCCATCGGCACGCATTTCATGTGGCACATCCTGAACGCGACCATGCTGGCATGGATGATCGAGGTCTGGCGGCGGCATCGGATCGGTTAGGGGATCTTGGTGCACCCGAAGGGACCTCGCAAAGCGTGCTAAAACAATTGATTGTATTGGAAACATTGCTGTTTCAACTTCATAAGATTTCAATGGCTTAATAGTCACTTTGGAAACGATCTACTTAGCCGCTATGAGCGACTGCATCGGATGATGCCCCGTGGACCGGACACCCTTCGTGTTACTGCAACACTAGCACGCGCTGATGTAACTACTCCTTAATATTTCGATGGGATTGTGATCATGGCGATGGAAACTGGGAAATGTATAGTTATATGGGAGCACTATGAACCAATGGTGAGGTGCGCGTGGCATTTGTATGTGCAATCGACGAGGACTCGCAGGGTGTAGAACTCACGGTCCGCATCGACGGGGACAACGCCTATGCTCACATTTGCTTGGGGCATGATGACGAAACGGACGCGATCTATAATGTGTTTGTGCACATGCCGCCGTACTTGCCGCGTCCGAACGGGAGAGACATCCACTTCTCCATTGTCGAGACAGTGATTGAGGACGGCGAAGAGCTCGTGTACGAGTACCGCGACGGACAAGAAACGCGCTTTCTTGATGCTACGGCTCGACGAATAGCTCTTTGGTGTGTAGTGACTGCAACGAACGCGCTGGCACTACAGCTGCAACCTGACACTATCGTGATGACTACGATCACTGAAAATTTGCCCAAGAAAGCGTTAGATAAATATTGGACGATTTGTCGTGAGCTACGTGACGTAGGCTACGACGGTCGGCGCGATAGTCCTTTCCTAGGAACGCAAATTTGGATTATGAGTAGAATCACGGACGAAACTTGACCGAACCTGACACGTTACATCCGTACGTAGCTCCGAAGGGAGACAAGGACCATGAAAGCACCTATCGACCGCGAACTTCAGATTGAGATCATGAAGCACGCAAAAGAACGTTCTGACGCGCTTTCCGCTAAGTGGAAGGCTGACGAAGGCGTGCGTGCTATGCTCCGCCGTCCGTCGCCCAAGCAAAAAGCACCGGACGCGCCATCGGAGGTCACAACGGAAGTGCGCTTGCGAAAGTGCGCTTAGATTTCACGAAGCTGAATGAAGACTTGAGCCCCGCAACCGCGGGGCTTTTCTTTTAGATTATTTGATCATTGATGCTACTAAGAGACGCCCACGGTTTCCGTGGCGATTTGAAGTCCTGCCGGGCCTACCAGCAGTGTAATATTTTCCTTAGAAATCAGTGCAGGTGTCCCACGCTGGAACAGGGCGTGGGACACCTTAGCGATGATCCGGCCAACCATGGGGCTTGTGCCCCCACTTGTCAGACGCCCGTGAGCGGACCTCGTCCAGCGCTTCAGGCATCGATATTGAATAGCCGTTCTTTGAGGGCATCGTGATGACCGACCATGCCCATTAATCACGACCGAGGCGGCTGCTCTGCTGGTCGTCCAGCATGACACGGCCGACCACCAGGCCATTCCGGAGAGCGACCCAATCTTCAACGTTAAGTTCGGAAATACGTTTTCGGCTCCAGTGCGTCATGACTACAAAGATAAGACGTCAAGGATCGAGCTGCTATCTGGTTCTGGAAAATCGAGTCGTGACACGCATGGTCGGGAAGGTACATATCAGGAGGTGGTAGCGCGAAAAAAATACGTAGAGGATGTTTCCATTCCTAGCGCACTAACGCACACCTAAGCTACCAAAGATTGAATCGCCAAAGATCTGGCACGGAGAACATAAGATGGCTCGAACATTCACGATTGCCGATATAGCCGCTGAAACTGCCGCTGGAGCCTTGATGAACGCGGCCAATGATATTGCTTCAGTTGTTGCACGCAGCACCTGTGGGTGGAATGCGCAGCAAGATCCCTTCTATGAGCCGCTTTCTCTGACAGAGGAGCAGATCAGTGAGCAGATGGCGAAAGCCGAGGCTTTAATGAATGCGGCAGCTCAAATCTTAGGTACCAACCAGAGGACTTGGTCAGATAAACTGCTTGAGAAAGCTAATGCTGATATAGCGGAACAAGCAAAGAAAATTACCTCCATGTAAATCTTTGACTCTTAATATAATTAATTAAGAGGCGGCCATCAGATAATTCAGGCGGAACAGCAAATGTTTAAAGACTGGTTCAAGAAAATTCCGTCTTTTAAAGATAAACCACTAAAGTCTACAGTGTCATCGTACAATATTCATAAGTCTGAGAACCTGTTCATTTCAACTGAAAACTATCATCTAGAAGCATTTATTTACGATTATAGGAGGCTTGTCGTTTCATTTGAACCTTTTAATCCGAATGCCACAGCTGATGGGTATCGAATGGGCTGGGGATCACCCCTTTTTCGTTCCCAATGCGTTTCTCACCTTTGCATAAAGCCGAAAGTTTCGGACTGGTATAGAGGACCCGATCTTCTAACAGCCTTCGCTGAATTAAAAGCTGGTGGCTTCTTTCAGGCATTTGAAACCGTTGTAACCTATGGCGGCTCTATGGGCGGTTATGCTGCCTTGGCATTCGCGGATGTCGTAGGTGCAAAGTTCGTTTTCTCCCTGAACCCGCAGTCGACCTTGGATAAGACAAAGGTGCCTTGGGAAACACGGTTCCACCAAGGCTGGCATCAGGACTGGTCAAGCGCTTACGCTGAAGCTCGCCAAGGGATCGAGAATGTTGAGAGAGCATACATCGCTGTAGACATGCGGGAAGAATTGGACCGGAAGCACGTCGACAGGATAACGGGAAGTAACGTACAGATTTTAAATATGCCGTATGTTGGCCACATGATGCCACTTCATTTCCAACAAGCGGGAATTTTGCGATCTACTCTTTCACAGATAATGGATGGGAACCTGAACCTTAGCGATTACAGAAGCAAAGCCAGGGCGCGGAGAAATTTGAGAGCTTATTATGCGACCTTGTTATCTCGTCAGCGAGTGCAAGGAAGTGAAAAGTTCCGCAGTATTGTGGAGGACCATAAAGAGCGTAGAACTGGTCACTATACTGATTAGTAGTTTACAGACTCCTCGCAAAGCTCCTGTCTCCTTCCATCCGATTAAAGTGGGAGGAGAACTTGGCGCAAGAATTTCTGGTTCAGCGCGGCGGCTTCGCGGACACTCCCGGGACCTTGTTCAACGCAGTGGTCAGAGCATCGGCTTCCACGACTGCCTCCACGGCCTGTTTCTTGTTCCATACCGCCCGCGTCTTGCCGAGCATGCGCTCAATGCCAGCCCACAGCAGACCTGCCACAGTGATCACCGCATAGACTGTCTCCGCCGTCACATCGATCGGCATCGGAAACGGCAGGCCGAGCATCAGCGCCGCAGCCGCGACGAAGGCCACACAGGCGACGATGAACGAACGGTTGGTGAAGGCAAGCGACCAGCGCTTGTCTGGCCCGGCCAGGTGGTTCGCTTGGTCGATAAGCGCGGACAGGTCGCGAAGGGTCTTGAAGAGCATCAGCGGGTTCATGGTCATTTCACTCCAAAATAGGCCAGCGCGGCAGCAGCCAGCGCAGCCAAGATGTAGATGGCGCCCTTAGCAGGGCCGGTCGTGACAGGGGCAGATGGGGACGGCAGGGGCTTCGCCGGGATGCTGTCGATGACGGGCGGCCGTGCGTTGGCCGCGGCCCACCAGCTGCGCACGTCGAAGCCGGGGCACTGGGTGGCGCCCAGATCCCGGTGGCCGACGACCTGGGCACCGGGATGCTTGGCCAGCAGCTCGCGGACGAGTTTCACCGTTGCGGCTTTCTGCGCCTCGGTGCGGTTATCGACGCCGACATTGGGGCCGGTCGCCCGCTCGATGCCGCCGATGCAGCAGATGCCCAGGCTGCCGGTGTTATGGCCCGCGACATGCGCGCCGACGGTCGCGTCCTGTCGGCCCTTCTCGACGGCACCGCTGCGCCGGATCACGTAGTGGTAGCCTACGTCGTTAAACCCGCGCGCAAGGTGCATCTTGCGGATGTCGGCCACGCCGTAATCCTGGTCGGGATAGGTCGCGCTGTAGTGCAGCACGATACTTTTTATGGGGAAGTGCGGCATGGCTGCCTCCTCGTGGGTGTGGACATGAAAAAGCCCCGCACGACGGCGGGGCGGGGTTGGATTCGGGCAGCGTGGGGCTAAGGTCGCCTCAGCCGCTCCAAGCTTATTCTTTGCAGATCGGTTAGGCGGCGCCGGGGGGATTGGGCTTTCCGGTGCCGCCGCATCCATTCACCGGCTGCCGCGCTCTCGCAGCACCTGGGTGTCGGTATAAATACGGCCCATCAATCGGTCCTGATTGTCAAACCGTTCGTCGACCAGCTTGCAGTTCTCGTCGGCCTTGCGATCCAGCCGGTCAAATCGCGCGCCCATCTGAAGGCTGCCGTCGTCATGCTTGCGATTGAGCTCGCGCAGCTCCTTTAAGATGTACGGCGTCTGATCTGCTGGAGGCAGCGGTTGCCCAACGTCCACAGGGCTCTTCTTGCTGCCCTTGTACGCAGCGCCGATGGCGCCGAGGATCACCGTGACCAGCGCGACAATGCCAGCCCATGCCGTTTCACCCAATCCGTTTAGCGTGTCCAACATCGGCGCCGGTCCTGTAAGCTGCGAGAAGATCGAAGACGCAAAGGACTGCATAGAGCCCTGCGCCGGTGGACAGGGCGACCTGCTGGCCCGTGAGATAGGGCACCGCGAACATCACGGCGAGGAACCCGAAAACACCTGCACCGATGATTGCCCCGACCATTCGCAAGATCGGCGAGCGTCGCCATGCTCCGTTGATGTAGAGCCCTGCCATCCTCATGGCTGCAATCCAGGAGAGCGGCATCGCAATCGCCGCCTCGTCCAGCCCTGCGTCTAAGAAGCCGGAGAAACTGGGGCTTGAGGCCAACGTGTCACCTGGTAGCGCAAGGGTCAGGGCAAAGACCAGCAGAGCGCAACTGGTTAGCCACTCCAAGGCGCGGCCGTGCTGTAGAAGGACATCTGACATTCTGGTCATGCGGGATTCTCAGCCGCGCGATGGCGGACGGTAAGATCAGCCATCGTGGCCTCCGTGAAATGGGTTGGGGTTCATGCCCGGCTGTCGGGCATGAAAAAGCCCGCACGCGGCGGATTATGGTGGTCCGAGTAGCAGCGCCTTAGACGCGCCTATGGCATCGAGGGCAGCAGGAAGCCGTGAACGGTCATCCGGCTTTCGCGGCCATAGTCGGTCGCGCTCCAGCCCGCCCAGTTCGCGTGCCGCTCGATCGTGGCGAACGTCGCCATGCCGGTGGTCACGTCCCAGATGAAGCCTGCGCCCATGTCGGCCAGGTGGACCGTCTCGAAGATCTCGCCGTCGATCGAGAACTCGCAGCGATCGGCGAACAGTTCGAATTCCAGGCGCTGCCGAACGCCCGGCTTGAACGCGCCCAGGGCCAGCTTGCGACGATTCGAAGAGGCGCGGCCGCCGCCCGTGCGCGGCATGTGGACGGCCGGGGCCCAACCGATCACGCCGTCACGCTTGACCAGCTCGAAGTCCAGCTCCTTTCCGTTGGCCGCATGGGTGAAGAACGCATTGACCGCGTCTCCGGTGTGGCTGGTGACCACGGCGCCGCACTTGCCCCGTGCGACGGTCGGCCGGTTCAGCTGCAGCGCGCCGTTCAGCCATTTGCCGCCTTCCATGCCAGCGCTGATCGTGACGGCTTTATCGTCTTCGTAGCGGACGCGGGAAGGCGTGCCGAGACTGCCGCCCACACCGTTGCCCCGGTCTCCACCGGCCCAGTTCGGCAGGAAGATGTTGATGCCGCCTTTGCTCGACCAGTCGTAGGAGAGGCTGCGGTCGATCTTGAAGTCCTGCACGGCGCGATAGCCGGCCGGGACCGTGAGTGCAGGTTCGGGCGTCGGCTGCGGCGCAGGGACCGGCTCCGGCGCAGGATCGGGTGCAGGAGCAGGGGTCGGCTCCGGATCAGGCGTCGGGGCCGGTGTTGCCGGTTCGGCCGCCAGATGGGCCTCCAGCAAGGCAGCGCCCTCCTTCAGCAGGGCTAGAAGGGCAGTCAGCAGTTGGCGGTCGGCCATGTCGGGTTCCTCGGGGGCTGGTTCCGGAACGGGGTCCGGTGTGGGGGTTGGGGTCGGCTCCGGGACAGGATCCGGCGTAGGGGTGGGCGTCGGCACCGGGTCAGGCTTAGGAACCGGCACAGGCGCGGGATCAGGGGCTGTGACAGGTGCATCCACGATCAGCGCCCGCACCGCGGCCCAGGCAGGGTTACGGTCGCCCAGCCAGCGTTGGAGGCCGTGGCAGATATTCTGGTCGGGCATCCGGCATTCGACCGACATGGCAAGCGGCCCGTCGAAGCCTACGGCATCGAGAGCAGCGAAGGTCGCGGCATAGACCTCGCCCATCTGCGGACTGACCGAGAAGGCATGGATGAACGATTGCAGGGCCGTGCTGCCGCCGACGCCATTCAGATGGTTGCCGACCTCGTAAGCGCCCAGCTCCATGCCGTACTTCGACGCCTCTGTGCGGTAGTGTCGCCACTTGGGCACCAGGCTACGAACCGTGCGGTCTGCGCCCCACGCGTTGCCCGTCAGCAGCTGGTCGCGGATCCGGTCGAAGGCCGCGCCCTGTGACAGGGAGGTGCGCCAACCCTCCAGCTGCGAGGCCCGGCCGCCATAGGCCATGCCGCCGTCGATCTGCGCATGCACGGTCAGCATGTCGATCACCGAGTGCGGCGCGACGTAGACCGGAAGACCTCGCGTCCCGCTGCGATCCCGCCATAGCGGCGCCAACAGGATGTCGGCCTCGCCGCCGACCCAGTCCGCCTGGTGCTGGACCACGGTGTGCAGCCGATCGTCGCCGGCCCAGACACGGCGCCAGATCTGCGCCATCTGCACCGACCGCATGCCGTACCAGTTCCGGAACTCGGACCCGGTGCTGGTGCCGAAGGCCTCGCGGCCCCGGGCGGCGCAGTAGTGGGCCTGCGGGGTGCCTGAGAAGTCCCAGGTCTTGGTGCTGTACTCGACATAGACCTGCCGCGGCGCGGGCATCAGGTCGCGGATCAGGGCTGCGCACTGGCGCATGTGATCGTCGGTGGCCGCGGTCGGCAGGCACAGCCACATCGCGGCATCGACCTCCCGACACAGCGCCGCCATCCACTCGTAAGGCACGAAGCGATGGAAGATCTCGTCGGTCGGCAGGGCGCGGCTGGCCCAGTCCGTGATCCGCAGCCCGCCCTGGCTCTCCGACGTCAGGATGCCGATCCACTCGTCGAACCGCAGGGCGTGATATGGGGCGACCTCGGTCAGGTACTGCCGACGGAAGATCTTGCCCTGATCGGCGTCGGCCCAGTCATCCTGGTGCACCAGCGAGATGTTCTCGATCGGTCCGCCTGCGGGCTCAATCGTCCGGACGATCAGGTCAATCCAGGACGCACCATTGGCAGTGAAGTCGAACTGGATCTCGTTCGGCGACACGCGGGTGATGTTTCGGGCGCCATGCAGATCAATGGTGCAGGTCCCGTCCCACCGCAGACGCTGGCGGCCGGAGCCGCCCGCCTCCGCCGGCATGTTGTGGAACAGGCGTGTGCGGAACCCGCCTGACCCCGGCGGGATCGAGATCAACTGGCCGCCGGGGGTCATGTGACCGGCCGCGACCAGCTGGTCCCATTGCGCGCCGCCCCGGTCGGCCTGCCAGGACCACGCCTGCTTGAAGGCGTTGATGAAGGGACGTGCGGTCTCGCCATTGATGACGCCGAGGCGCGCCGCGATTTCAGCGGTGGGCATGAAATGTCCTTTCTGGACGGTTTTCAGGAGAGGGTGATGCCTTTGGCTAAGGCGATGGCTCGGAGCTCGGCCTCGAACCCGGCAATGTCGGTCAAGGCGGCGTTTGTCGCGTATCCGAAGCCGATCATGTCGCCGTCTAGCAAATCGGTGTAGGCCGAGCCGGTGTACCGGCCTGCGATGGCAACCCCGGCATCAGGCGTAGCCTTGTTCCGAACAGGGTGTGAGGCGGATGCGACCTCCACCCCGTTCAGGCGGAGGGTCGTGGCCATATCACCCATGCGAACCACGGCCATAGCCCAATCGCCTATGACCAGAAGGCTTGGAGACGCGAGGATCGTTGCCGTATTTGCATTGCCGGTAAAAACGACAGCCTCCAGCGCTGCGGCATTAGCCCGAAACTGGTACTGGTTGGTCACCCCTACACGCAGGGCAGCTAGTGCTTGTGTCCCGGTGATCCTGTCCAGGCGGAACACGGCCCCGATCAGCAAGTCATCAGCGTTCAGTCCTGCGCCCGGCAGGATCATGTGGCTGGTCGTGCCGCTATGGGCGATACCAACAGGGTCAGTTCGCCACGTCGCGCCGCTGGCGCGGGTCATTGCGAGAGTGCCGCCACGCTGTGTGGGTGATCCATTGCCCTCGTTCAGATCAAAGAACCGGTTCACGGCATTGGATGGCCCCGGCGGGGCAATGACAGCGTAGTCGTCAATCAGAGCCTGCATTGCCGCGGCAATTGCCGCGTCGGACGCAGTCTTGGTGACATAGAACCGATTGCCGCTGGCGTTTACCGTCCAGGTGCTGACACCCGTGCCGTCGATCGCAATCGTTCCGGCTGCGGACAGGGTGTAGAGGGCCTGATTGCCATAGATGGCGTGATGGACCGTCGCCGGGTCCCATGATTGGCGGCGGCCACTCTGCAGCGTACCGCCATAGATGTTCTGGAACGCATCAAAGGCCGTCTTGACCGGATCATCGCCGTAAACCGTGCTCGGGGCTGGTCCAGTGAAAATCGTAGCCCCAACCTCCCCGCCGTGCGCATAGATGGGCGTGGGCCAGCTGCTGTACACAGCCTGCGACGAGGCCACGTCGCGGTTCATGTTGTACTCGGACACGCCGGTCGGGAAATTGCCCGCCATGGCCCACAAGCCTACGACCTTTGCCGCTACAAGCTCTGCGCCGGTAAGAGGTGAGATGCCATCGGCAGGACTGGCTAGCAAGCGAGCAGTCGAGATAGGCGCGCCGATGTCAATCAGCTTGACCGAGGCGCTCGGCGCTGCCGCGAGCATCGTCCGCAACCCGGCGACGTCGTCCTGGTATGCAGTTCGTGTCTGGCCGGGAACGCCGAACTCGTCACGCATCTGAATGCTGTATCGGTCGTTGTACGTTCCGACAGCGCCTTGGTAGGCGTAGACTGGAATGGACTGTAACCTGTAAGCGTCAAGATTGCCGCGAAGACCTGGCGCTGATGTAGAGACCGTTGAGGTTGTGACCACACCTAGCAGATTTATGTCACCTTCCTCATGCGCACGCGCCACAATAGCCATCGCTGCCGCGTCATCGCAGTCACCCGCGTAGTCCGTCAGAACGATGACCCGCTGTGCGGACGTATCAGCCGCCCCGCTGGTGGCCGTCTTCGTGTCACCAGGCGTGCTGTTGCCCACTGCGTTCACGGCGCGCAGGCGGATCGAGTAGCTCGTGGCGGCCGCGGGCATGGTCAGCGTACGGGGGCCGGTTCCAGCGCCACCAGGCAGCGCCGTCCACGTGCCCCCATTGGCGGAGTACTGGATCGCGGTGATCGGAGACCCGCCATTGGCCGGCAGCGATGCAATGTTCACGACCAGCTGGTTCGCCTCCAGACCGGTCGCCACCGACCAGTCGCCTGCCGCGAACTGAGACGGCGCAGCGGGAACAGATCGTACAACGGTCTCCGTATCAGTACCCTGGCTGTTCGTTGCGACCGCCGTTAGCGACAGACTGCCCCCCTGATCGCCAGAGACGATCGTTATCTGCTGACCCTGCGTCACCGCGATGGGTGAAACGCCGGGGCGGGAGAGTGTACCCGTAAGCACCGGAGTGGGCACACCCGACGCTGCACCCAAGTCGATTACAATCGTGCCACCAAGAGCAGTCGATCCTATCAGGGAAGGAGAAACAGTGAATTCCGGGGCAGACATGACCTGCCCGGACTCTATGAACTCAACGCCTTCCTGGAAGCGCAGGTTGAGCGTGGTGGTGACGATGGCATTTTGTTCAGTGCTGCCGATGTTCTCAATGCTCAAGGCAGGCAACATGCCCATTCCGTCGATGTATTCGACCTCACCCTCCACTGCATCGACAAAGAAGGTTCGGACAGGCAGCACCAACTGATCCCTGGCCCACCGCAGCAGCTTGTCGCGGTTGGAGCGCGCCAGTTGGGCGTTTATGGTCATGCCTACCGTCTGCGCGCCATAATCTAGCACGGTCTGGATCGGCAGCGTCCAATCCTCGCAGTCGCCGACATTGGTCTCACCAATGGCGTTCTCGATATTCAGGCTGATGCCGGTCGCGCCGCAGAAGTTGGTGTAGAAGGTCGGGCTCGCCGGCGATGCCGTCGGGTCCAGCGCGACCATCACGACGATGTCGCCGCGTTTGTGAAGGCGAGGGGTGGCCATTTATTCGATCCTCAATTTGGGCTGGCAATGCCGGCAGTGCTGTCGTCGCAAGCGCCGCGCACAGCAGCGCAGGGCACACGGTGTCGGTCATAAAAAAGCCCGCGCGCGGCAGGTCGATAGCAGAACGATTTATCGGCTGGTCAGTCCAAGGCGGAGGCGCAGGACGACATGCCCGGTCGTACTGGGCTGAGAAGGACGGTTTGCAAGCGGCCCCTCAGAGTTGCTGCAGGAAGGACCGCAGAGGCTGACCCGGCATCAGATGGTAAGGATCAAGCTGGGTGTCTCGGATGATATGGCCCATACGGGCATCTGCCATATACCCCCACACCCCACCAATCTGGTGCCCCGTCAAATCGAATGTCGAAGCGATCCTGATAACCCCGCCTGATACCTCCACTGACATTAGGGGGATTGGGGCCGTGACGGGATCGGCGCCGGGAGCTAGCGCGTAGATGCCGAACGGCGTTGCCCCATTCACGCGCGCCATAGTTGGCGTAAACGCAGCTCCGCCCCAATCGACCAGCAAGTTGACGGACCGTCCTCCCGCCCCAACCACGCTGCTTGTCACTCTCGGGCCGAGGGAATTCGTCTGACCCAAGGCGACATTCGCCCAGATACGGGCAAGACGCGCACCCAAAACCGCATACGACTGGCCTAAGTAATGAATGTCATCCTCGGGACGTTGCAGATCGTAGAACTCTGCTCCGTGGAAGGCCCACGACTCTGCCTCTATGGCGCGAAGGTATGCTACGCGGACGGCGTTGGCCCCTCTGTCGGGATTTCGATCATCGTGAGAACCGAGCGGGCAGGCAAGGATGCGGATGCCGGGATACCGAGCGCGGATGTAACCCCAGACCGCGCGGATTGTCGATGTCATCTGGGCGGTGGTGAGGAGCCCAACCTGAATGGCACCAGCGTCCGCCTCTCCCTGGCTCCAGATAACAAAAGACGGAGCTGGGCCACCTGCCGCGACTGCTGCATCGGCAGCATCAGTGAAAGTGGTCATGCAGGGCCCAGGTGCCCCGGCTATAGCATCCCACCAGTAATTCTCCGAGCCAGCGTTGACCGACCGCCGATCCAAGGCTGATCCGCCTGTGGCGCCATTAACCCACTGGACCGATGTCCGAGCAGGCGTTTGAAGCCAGTTCCGAAGACCCCAAGAGAAACCGCCGATGCCGCCGTTTCGGAAGAAAAGGTTAGCGTTCGACTGCCCGCCCATAACCAGCATACGATCGATGGGCAGATGCGCGCCAATCGTGGCGGTGTAAGTCGGCGCCGGGCCTGCGATTTCCTCGATGTAGAGATCCGCGAACATGGCCGAAACCCGCACGACGCTGACTCCGGTTGCCGTGGCAGTTCCGCCTGCGCGGCCGATGTAAGAACGACCGGCACCCGCAACCACTCGATCCCCAGAGCGCATGTAAATTTCGGCCTGGGTTCCGGGAATCATATTGCTGCAGTCGATGACGCCGTTGACGCCCTGTATCTGAAAGGCCCCGCGCTGATGATAGGGCTGGATCTGATAAGGCTCCGGCCCTGCCACGGGAACTGGTTGCAGCGAACCAAAAACAGAAGGCCCTGACACAGCCGACGCTGCGCGGATCGGCGCGATCGGCGACATCCTGCGCTCGCCATAGTGGGTTTGCGTCAAGACGTAATTGACCCCAGCCCCCTTGCGGACCAGATAGGGAGCGCCGCCCTTCAGCCTTACGGGACCGCCATCGATGGAAAACAGCGCGTTGGTTGCCGTTGTGGTACCGTCACTGATGGATATTGTCGGATTGTCCACCGTGCTGTCGACATGCGGCGTCCAGGTGAAGGTCTGGCCGTTGATCGGGATGCGGTCAGATGTGACGGTATATGCAGCACCGCTACCTCCAGACACCGCAGCGATAGGTTGAACATATCGCGCGGTTGTCGTGCTCAGGCCCCCAATAATTTCCTGTAACGCCTCCGGGTCACCCTGGGTCTGCGCGACCTCGATCAATGCCGCCCGAATTTCTGCCAATGCAGGATTGTGACGGCCGGACCGAGGGTCGCCAATCGGTAATGGCGCACCAACCGGAGCGTTCGGCTTTCCGTCGCCGGTAAAGCGCACGAAATCCCTGAACGCGCGGTTGATGGTGTCCAATACAGGCATGATTGACCTCGAATGCAAAAAGCCCGCGCGTGGCGGGCGGTCGTGAAGATGTTCAGGTAGTGCTAGAAGCTGGCCGAGATCGGCCCGATGGGGGCGGATGGGACGCCGGAACGGTTCAAGGTGCGAACCCAAAAGCGGCGGGTGCCGCTGATCCCGGTCATGTCATGAGTGTAGTTGTCGGGCCGACCGGCACTGCCCGCTACTGTGGCAATCAGGGCAGCTGCTGCGAAGTTGGTTGTGGCACCCATGAACACCTGCGTCCGGAAGTAGCCCGAGGCGGCATTGATCCAGTCGATGTACGCAGCAGCACCGGTTGCAACGACACCAAGACTGGAGGGCTGTGGTGGGGTGGTCGGATTTGCCAGCACTGTCACAGGGCCCGCCTTCCGCCAATCCCCATATCCCCGCCAGCGATAGCGAACCGTATAGATTTGGCCGTCATTCAGCACATCGCTCATGGCGCGCAATTGCGATGTCGTCATCTCGTCCCACTGGGGCTGTACGCCGGACCATGGGCCGACGGCGGCGAAGTCCCCCCTGGCGATCTGCGCGCGCAACTGCAGCCCGTCACGATCAGGATCATCGACTGACAGTGAGAGCCTCACCCCTTGCACGTCGCCCGAGATCGATACCTGCTCCTGCACCAGCACCGCGCCGGTTGGAACCGGATCGACATCAACAGGCGTTCCGATCTGAACCAATGTTGGCGGCATCGGCTGTTCGTTGGACGGAGGATGCCAGGGGTAAGGGTTAACGATACTGCCGATGCCGATCTCGCAGGTGGCACTGGCGATGTCGAAGCTATGGCTGGTGACCTCGAAAACACGATTGATCCCGAATTCTTCCGATACCACACGGATGGTATGGATCCCGTCACCCTTCGGGAAACGTGCCTTCAGCCCGACGAGGTTGGTCCGCAGCGTGCCGACATACTCGCGGCGGTCCTTGGCCTGCTTGATCTGCATCAGCCGCTGCAGCTGCGTCCCCGAGGGGCACATGTCCACGTCGAGCATGTCGGTGCGACGCGGCTGCGTGGCCATCGCCTCCTCGTCGACCAGTTCGGCCACCTGTGTCGGCTGATAGCCATGCGTCGGGCTGACGAAGCTGCCCTGCAGCACGTTGTAATCGGTAAATGGATCGAACCCGTCCGACATCTGAATGGACAGGATGTCCCGGTCAGTGATGGTGACGTCCGGCTCCGACCATGCCCCGCCGAGAATGCCGACCAGGCCGTCCGCCGTTTCGTAGATCTGCCCGTCGCACGTCGCCAGCATTCGGGCTGTCACGTCCTTCAGCGGGTCTTCGAGAGTGTAGTAGCCGCAAAGCCGATATCGGGGTTCCGTCCCGCCGGCGAGCAGTGGCACGGCCTCGCCTGAGAGGGCGACGAACGATGCCCAGGATGCAGCGTCCAGACGGGCCAAAGGGATCCCCCATCCATCTAAATGGGTCATGAAATCGCGGATGTTCAACCCGGCGTTTTCCGTATAGACGAGATCGCCCGCGAGGTTGCGGACCCGGACGCCGAGGATCTCGGCCTGCACCTGCGTCTGGTCGCCTTTCGGGAAGGTCTTCTGGAAGTCCTCGTCGGAGGGATCGCCCCAAACCGAACAGAACGTTGCCTGACCCTGCAGGCGGTGGTCGGCAGTCCAAAGTGTCGGGAATGCCTCTCGCGCGGGCGCGTAGTCGCCGCCCTGCCCAGAGCCGTCACGAAAGAACAGGTATTTGTAACGCGAGACTTCACCCGTCGTCGCATTCCAGCCGACGGGTTCACCATCGATCCAGAAGCGCAGCAGGCCGTCGACCCGACCGTGATGGATCACCACGACCTGGTAGAGCCGACCGTCGCGTGCCTCGAAGAGCGCCCTGATGCCGCCCATCAGGTTGCGACCATAGGCTCGACGGCGGGCGCCTTCCGGCTGGTTCAGCGTCGCCATCATCTCCTGGCGGGACGCCTGCGGGCGGCTCAGCGCCGCCGACGCCAAGGACCAGGTGACTGCCTGACCCGCCGCAATGATGGCACTGGCCGCAGTGGTGCCGAGAGCCGTCGTTACGGAGGCCCAGAAGGCCGTGGTTGCCAGGTACGTAAAGACGGCCATTCACTTCACCCATGCGCGTTCAGCCAGCCGATAGCCGAGCCGTGTCAGATCCAGCCCTGTGGGGCCCGTCGATAACTGTGTCAGCAGGGCGCCGCGTTCCTGGGCCCATGCCTCGAATGCGCGCAGCAGGCGCAGGCCGCTTCCGTCGCGGGCCCACCAGCCATGCTCCATGGCGATCAGTGCGGGGCTGATGACCGTGGGCTGCAATGATCCTGCAATGAACCCACCGCCGGAGACCCAGACAGCCGCGTCGGGGCTGGTGATCAGCTTCGCCAGTATGCCCGCCGTCCAGGATCGATCGACCGGCACAGGCCCACCCACGGCGGCGCGCAGATCCTCGATCATGTCCACGATGGGTAAAATGTCGTTTGCACCGGCACGGCGGATCATCCGCTGATCCTCCACCCGACCTCATACCCGTTTGCATAAAGCGGCAGCCGCTCAAGTCCCCGGTCGCCGGCGTAAAGTGCCCGCTGGTCCGGATCTGTCCAACGCCCGCGCGGTGGAGCGTTGCGGCGGAAGAACAGCCCTTCGGCCTCGATGCTGATCTCGCGCTTCGTCGAGCCCTCACCGGACCAGGGCATGCGCTGCATGGTACCGTTGAAGAGCGAGATGGGCGAACCTACCGGGTCGCCGGCCAGCAACTCGCCACCCCCGGCCGTGAAGGCGGCCTGTCGGATATTCGAGAAGAGCTGCAGGTAGACAGTCACCGCCCGGTCACGGACGCGGGCCTTGGCGTTCAGTGCCAGTGCGAACATCTCCGGCGTGGCTGCAACCTTGAAGGTCAGCTGCTTAGCCGAGACCTGGTAGGCCGTGCTGATCTTGCCGATGCTGACCAGATCGCCCACGCCCTGCCAGCGGTAGCCGCCGACATCGAGATCCCCGAATCCCGTCCACCACCGCTTGGGGCCGTCCCGGAAATCCATGAACACGAGCACCGCTTGTCCGATCCGGCCGTCTCGGAGCACCTCGTCCGGGATCGCCATCAGATCGTCGCGTGCGGGCATCAGAGCGACTCCATGAAGTTCACGGGGGTGCTGGGGCTGATCGACATCGCCTGGTCGATCAGCCCCTCCGTTTCAGACACCATTCTCATCTTGCAGACTGGGTGCTCAATCTCCAGGCGGGTGCCAGCCGGGGCGGCCGCCCGGAGTGGCGGCTCGATCATCACCCGATCTAAGGCGCTGGTGGGCTGCCAGTGGTGCTGCACCCGATGCAGCCTCTCGCCAATCGAGAAGAACTGCCCAGGCCGCAACCCCGTCGAATCGTTTACGGTCAGATCGAGTTCGGTGGCGCGCAGTGCAGCAGCCGAGGCCAGCACGATACGGTTCACAGGTGTTTTCTCGAAGCCGAAGTGCTCGAAGGTCTGTGCTTCTGCGATGTCGCCGGTTTTGCAGAACGGCAACGGCAATCCGCTCCTATCTTTGGGGCGATACCGCGACCGGCATGGCACAAGCGTGGTGCCGATCCGGCCCTGCATCTGCGCCAGGAACGCCTGCCATTGGAGGGTAGCAGCCTCACCGCGCAAAACGAACTTGGCGCTCGCCACCCATTTGCCCCGCATCGTGGGGATGATCGTCTCATCGCCGCTCACACTTTCTTCCGGTGCCAGAGATTGGCCGGCAATGTGGAATTGAACGTCCTGCCAGAGGCAAAGATGGGGAAAGGTGACTTGCATCACTGCTCTCGTTTCTGGTGTTCAGCCATGACAGACGGCACCCGCTCCAGCATCGCCTCGCCGGCGCGACGGATCTTCTCATCGAGGACACGGTCCCCCGTCGTTCCACGCAGGTCGAAGGTGAGAGCTACGGACTGGCTGCCGGAACCGTGCGTCTGGCCGCGGGTGAGATCGAGGACTCGCTCGTTTGGATGCAGCATGTGAAGCTGCCCGCCCTTGCCGTCCAAGCCGCCAGAGCGCGGACCGCTCCAGGTGTAGCCTCCGCCATCGAAGGACCGGACAGGGTTAAGACCAGCGACCTTCAATCCGGCGCTCAGGGCGTCCCCGCCGCCGAAGATGGTGCTAGTCACAGCGCCGAGCCAGCCCATGCCTCCACCCTTTGCCCAGGGTCCGCTATTGAAGAGCGCGGCTTGCAGTGCGGCTTCGGCAAAAGCCGTCGCAACATTTGCTAAGACGTCGGTAAAGCTCTGACCGGCAGCAATGCTGCGAACCAGACCTTGCTCCACCCGCTGCTGCTGGTCCGCCATGAACTGTTGCGCCTCGGCTGCGCGCCCTTCCGCGATCGCCCGTTCATTGGTGGCGACGATGTCCGCGGCCTTGGCCGCGCCCAGTGCTTCGATGGCCTCGCGATAGGTCATCGTGCCGTCGGCCAGCTGCGCGTCCAGGTCCACGTTGCGCCGCTTGGCATCGGCTTGCAGGGCCATCACGGTGCGCTGGCGTTCGATCTCTGCCGTGACCTGCGCGATCGCGCGGGCCTCGGCCTCAGGATCGAGGCGCAGCGCCTTGATGGCGGCCACTTGCTCGGCCTGCTGCCTGGAAAGGTCGTTTGCCTGCTGCTGGGTGATCAGACTGGCCGACAGCTGGTCGCCGTAATCCTTGGCTTGCTTGGCCAGGCGCTCCCGATCACGGACCTGTTCCTTTAGACGCTCATCTGCCTCACGCTGCAGCTCCGGGTCCATCCGTTCGATCGACTGTTGGCCGAGGGCCTGCTGGATGACCGCAGGAGATACGCCGCGCAGGCCCTCCCATTCATTCCGGAGGCCCTCGATCCCTTGAGGCATGCGCTGACGCAGCAACTGCTGCGCCATGCGATCCTGCATCTCGCGGGAATAGAGTTCGTTGCCGCTCAGGCCCAGTTCCTTGATCAGCCCGCGCATCGTGGTGCTGACGATCTGGTAAGCCCCGGCAGCCGAGCTGTTATGCGTGTTGTCCGGGTGCGCCAGCATCTGGCGCTGCATCTCCAGCACCTCGTTCAGGGTCATGTTCACCAGATCGCGCTGACCGCCGGTGTAGCGGCCGTTGTCGAGGGTGGCATTGTAGTTCCCACCGCTCTCCCGGCTCTTGATCAGTTCGAGGATGCCTCTCTGTGAGGCTTCCAGATCCTTGCCCCACTGTTCCAGGCTGTTGCCTGTGGCGGACTCGACGGCGCCGCTGATGACACCCCATGCGCCCTGCTGGATGCGTTTCTGCATGGCGACGAACGCGTCATCATTCGCGCGGCCGAGTGCCTGGACCTTGGAGATCTCGGCATCGATCAGGTCAAGCCGTTCCTGCGTGAGCCGCGCCGTCTCCTCGTTGCCGCTCTTGATGGCGGCGTCCATGATCCGTTGCGCCGATGCACGATCGTCCGTCAGCTTCTTCAGCTTGTCGGTGTCGGTTTGGTACTCGCTGACGATCCGGCGCTGTTCCCGGACCATCGCATCGGCGCCGGCTTCCACTTGGCGCTGCGCCTGCTGCATGACGGCGTAGACCTGGCTGCCCCAGTTCCCCAAGAAGTCGAGATCGGCTCCATCGTTTGTGGCCAGCTCGGAGATGGTAGCCAGCAGGTTCTCCGCATCGCGCGCGACCGCCTCCACGGAATTGGAGCTGTCCACGCGATTGATGGCCATCCGCAGCTTTTCGAACTGTTCCGCGCTGGCGCCAGTCAGATCCTTGACCCGCTGAAGGTCCCGCTCCATTTCCTTGCGGCGCATGTATTCGCGGTTGGGATCGACGGTACCGTCACCGCGGACGGGAAGAGGGTCCGGGTTCAGGTTCACGCCAAGAGGCGCGCTCAGGCCGCGGGCGGCACCCATAACATCTGTGCGCGCGCGGATCGCGCTCAGCATGGCCATCGCGGAGTTCGCGCGGGCCACCTCGTCCGCGAGATCGCCGTACTGGTTCCGCAGCTCCTCGATGGGCGTCATGGCCGCTTCCGCCGCGTCCACGTAAGCGTCCGTCGACTTGGTCAGGTCAGCGGTCCGCTCCTCCAGGGTCTCGCTGTCGGTGGCCACACGATAGAGGGCCGCGCCGAGGGGGATCAGGATCGCCGCGCCAGCACCGGCAAGGGCGCCCATCGCGCCGAACCCGCCGAGCAGCTGCGGAAGCTGCTGGCCGAGGGCCTGGACGGCCGACGTGCCGGCACCGACCTGAACGGCAAAGTCGCCGACCTGGTAACCGACCTGCTGCATGGCCCCGCCGTAGCGGCGCGACCCCTGCGCCGTCTGTTCGACGACCTCGGTGGCCTGCTTCATCTCGCGGGCTGCCGAGGCCACACGAGCGGTGTATTGGGTCTGGGTCAACGCGCCCACGTCCAGCGCCCGGTCCAGCTTCTTGACCTCAGCCTCGTACCGGCTCGCTGCGCGATAGGCAGGATCATAGGCCTTGGACAGCCGGTCCAGCTCTCGCGCATGCGCCCTGGCGGCTTGGGAATTGCCGACCTTGCCTTGTGCGTCCTGGAACGCCTTCTGCGCCTCCTCGCCGCGCTTCTTGAACGCGGCAACGACTTTGTTGGCGTCCTTGACGAGCTGCGCGTCCGAGAAGCCTGCGGAGACGACAAGATCCGGTTCTTCAGCCATCAGACCCCCTCAATTCCAAGTTCACGCATCCGGTCGATGCTCATGCGTTTGCCCTGCGGGGCCGTGTTCCACCCCTGAGAGCGGCCATAGCCGTCGAGGCATGCCATGAACTGCCAAGGGGTCATCTCGCCGACCTGCGCAGGCGAGAAGCCCATGACCGCCCCTAGTCCGTAGTAGGTGCTGAACTTCCAGCGGCCGTTTGTTCGTTCTCCGGTGTCGGCATCACCGGTTGATCCTCCCCCACGGGATCATCCGCCGGGCCGTAGAGACAGACCGACAGAACCTCCTGGACGGGGACCTTGAAGCTGATCAGGTCATGCAGTTCGAAGGCATTGCGCACCAGCTTCAGCGCCTCAACATGCGGCAGGCCGCCCCCGATCAGGCCGTTGCGCAGGACCTCGATCAGCTCGACCGCAAACCACTGCCCGGTGTTCAGCTTGTGCAGGAGATACTCAGGACCGCATTGCGTCTTTTGCTGGATCACCTCCAGCTCGGCGATGCCAAGGCGGAAAGCATGCTCCCCGCCCGGCCAGCGTATCGTCGCCGCCTGCATCAGGTGGCGTCCGTGAACTCCACGCCTTCCTGGAAGCGCAGGTTCAGCGTGGTGGTGACGACGGCGTTCTGCTCGGTGCTGCCGATGTTCTCGATGTTCAGGGTGGGGAGCATGCCCATCCCATCGACGTATTCGACCTCTCCCGGGACGGCATCGACAAAGAAGGTCCGGACGGGCAGGATCAGCTGGTCCTTGGCCCACCGCAGCAGCTTGTCGCGGTTGGAACGTGCCAGCTGGGCGTTGATGGTCATGCCGACCGTCTGTGCGCCGTAGTCCAGGACCGTCTGGATCGGCAGCGTCCAGTCCTCGCAGTCGCCGACATTCGTCTCGCTGATGGCGTTCTCGATGTTCAGGCTGATGCCGGTCGCGCCGCAGAAGTTGGTGTAATAGGTCGGGCTCGCCGGCGATGCCGTCGGGTCCAGCGCGACCATCACGACGATGTCGCCGCGCTTGTGAAGGCGGGGGGTGGCCATATCACTTGTCCTCGGATTGGGCGGCCTTGGCCGCAGTTTTGGGGGCCTCGCGGGTCGCGGCGCCGGCCGCCTCAGCCTTGTCGATCACCCATGCCGGGAAATCCTGCGGATCGGGCGATGCCTGGACCCGGATCGAGGTACCCTTTTTCGGGTCGGTCGCGTCGAAACGCTTGTGGAAAACGGCCTTAACCATTGCGCCATGCCTCCTTGATTGCTGCGCGGACTTTGGTGCGGATCCTGTTGCGGAACTCCGCCCGCTTGGCTTTCCAAGCGGGATAGAAAAACGGCTGCGCGACAGTGCCGGGATGGCCCGCCCCCTTGTCCTGCCGCTTGCCGCGTTTCACCGACGCGTTGCGCGCCAGCGAGTGGGGTTGGGTGCCGAACTCGACAAACCGGGCGTAGTAGGCCTCCTTGCTTCCTGCATAGATCTTGATGCGCAGCGTGGCGTACTGCTCGCCCTTGTTCATGCCGGAGCGGATCTCGTCGATCATGAAGGTACCTGGCGGCAGGTCGCCCCAGGTCCAGCCGATGCTGGCGCGCAAGGCTCCGCTTTTGGCAGGCACCAGGCTGCGCATCAGGACACAGATTTCCTCTGCGCCCTCCTCCATTGCTACCCGGGCGGCATCGACTGCTGCGGCAGGGATTTGCTTTAGCTTCGCGACGATTCGGGGATTGAGCTGCGCCATCAGGCGGGGTCCTGCTCGATCCTGACCTCCAACTGAATGATCCCGTGCACATTGCCACTGGGATCGTCCAGGACGCGGACCAGTGAGATGGTGGCCGGGTGCATGGTCAACGCCGCGGTGTCAGACCATCCCTCGATCGCCGCAGCGATGTGGTCGGTCAGATCCTCACAGGCCCCCTTGCTCTCCTGGCTGTGCCAGAGATCGATCTGCAGCGTCATCGTGCGCGCCTTGACGCAGGTCACGCTGGTGTCATTCCAATAGGACGGGCCCAATGTCACATAGGGATATGCGGTGCTGGCAAGCGCCTGGTCGAAGACCTTGCCTGCCAGCGCGGCGACCTGATCCTCGATGCGGGCGATGACCAGCTGGCGAAGACGGCGACCGGCCCTCATTTGCGTTGCCCCTCAACCTGGAACGTCACGAACGCATTGTCCTGGGACAGGTTCGGGTTGCTGCTTATCTCGTAGACCACCCGGTCAGTCTCGACGCGCCACATCGAGGTCATCCGCCGGGTCAGGGTGGAGGCGCGCACGGCGACCGTGGCCGGGTCTCTGGCCTCCAGTCGCGCCTGCTGGAATGCCTCGCTACCGGGCCGATGCTGAATGTTGGCCCACACCTCTCCGCGGTTCGCCCAGCCCTGGACAGCTTTCCCATCGGCGTCCTTGCTCAGGCTCGGCTCCAGAAGAGTGATGCGGCGGTTAAGGTCAGAGATTTTCATCCGGCACCTCCGGCACGACAGGCAACTCGGGCGCGCGTGGCGGACAGCCGAAGAAACGGTAAGGGGCCAGCAGCGCGCGCACCGACATCGGCAGAGAGGCATCTTCCATGCCGTCCCCGGTGCCCTCCCTGTTCATGTAGAGCCGCGCGGCCATCATCAGGATCGCGGCCTTGATGGCTTCCGTCGCAACGATCTGGTTCGGGTGATAGCCCGGTGCGGTGGCGACGGGCAGATCTGTTTCCCTGGAGTAGAGGGGCCGGTCGATCCAGCTGGACACCTGCTGTTCGGCCGCAAAGGCGAGGAGCTCCAGTAGCTGGTCCTCGTCGCCCGCATCCACCCGTAGGTGCTGCCGAAGTTCGACCGACCCGACGATCACTTGCCGGCCTTTTTGGCGCCGGCTTCGGCTTTCGCCTTGGCCTCTTCCTCTGCCTTTGCGGCAGCTTCAGCATCGGCCTTTGCCTTCGCCTCGGCTTCCGCCTTAGCCTCGGCCTCCAGCCGTTCGTCTGCCTCGCGCTTGGCTTTCGCATCGGCCTCTGCCTTCGCCTTGGCATCCGCATCGGCCTTGGCCTTGGCCTCGTTCTGCATGCGCAGATCTTCCTCCGCGCGCACGCGGTCCGCGTCCGCTGCGGCACGATCGCGCTCAGCCTGTGCCTGGCGTTCAGCCTCGGCGTCGACAAACCGTTGCGCAGCAGCAGCATCGGCCTCGTCCTGGAACCGCTGCACGATCGACGCATGCGTCTTCCGGGCCTGCTCCGTGACGCCCAACTGCCAATGGCGGCCTTTCAGCAGCGTCTTGGCCAGGTCCTCTTCGACCTGGATCGGCTCATGGGCGCGAACCGTGCCATAGACACCGGTCTGCTGACGCAGCGGCGTGATGGTGACTTTCGACATTCTCATGCTCCACACATGATGGGGATGGGGAAAGGCGGGCACCGAAGCGCCCGCCCCGGATCAGGCGCCGGCCGCCGTGAACTGGCCGTAGATCAGAGCCTGGGCGCGTTTGATGGCCAGCGCCAGACGCTTCTCGGCGCGGACCGTCAGCATGTTCTTGACAAAGTTGTCGCGATCCTCGCTGGAGATCAGCACCTCGGTGTCCATGCGGTCGTAGATGGTCGCGGCCACCTTGAATGCACCGGTCAGGAAGTTGTCGACCTCGATCTCCGTGGTCGGCACCACGGGCCGGCCCCACAGGACGGGACCGGCCAGCTGCAGCGGGTTCGCGAAGATGTAGCGGCCTTCGCTGTCCTTGGACGTCTCGATCAGCGCCCAATCGATCTCGTTCAGGACCATGCCGTCGGCGGGATACCCGGCGAGGCTGGCTTCCAGCAGCGAGAAGCGCAGACGGTCGATCCGCGAGGATCCTGCGGGCTCATACGTGCCGCCATAGGCCGACGCGTTGGTGATCAGGCCGCTCAGGTTCTGACCGACACCGTCGCCGGACAGGATCTGGTCTTCTTCGGCCAGGTCCAGGCCGTAGACCAGTTCGTTGTCGATCTCTCCCTCCAGCTGGGGGATATCGTCCATGGTCTGGCGTGCGACGTGGATCCAGTGCGCGATGGTGCGCACGGGCGCCTCGGCCAGTTCCCATTCCAGGTTGCTTTCCGGCTTCAGCGCACCCTCGGCCACCACGGCGGCGTTCAGCGCCCGCAGCCGCAGCTTGGCGTACTGGATCAGGTCGGTGGTCGTGGTGTTGCGGCTCAGCAGGTCGCGCACGAAGAACTGGCGGCGGGGCAGACCGACGATCTCGGTGTCGCGTTGCGGCACCTTCAGCGTGCCGGCCGAGGCCGAGCCCGACGTGATCGCGTTCTGGACCGTGAAGGTCATCGTGCCCTTGACGAAGCCCTTGACGCCCTCGTGGTTGGAGACGGCGGTGCCGAGGGTCTGACGGGCGTTGCCCTGACCGCCGCCACGGCGGTTGCTCAGGCGCTGCTCGATGTCGAGGTTGGTGCTGTCCAGATCCTCGATCTTCTTTTCCAGCTTGTCGACGGCCTGCTTCAGGCCGCCTTGCGCCTGCAGCAGCTGATCGACGGAGACCTTGGTTTCCGCCGACAGGGTGCCGGCCTTCTTGGCCTCGTTCTGGGCCTCCTCGGCCTTCTTGTTGACGTCGCTGTTGATGCGCTCCAGCTCAGACTTGACCTCTTTCATCAGCTGGACGACGTCGCCGCCGCCGGCATCGGCGCGAACCGAGCCAAGAACGGCAGCCGGTTGCGCAGCCATCATTGCTGCAAGGCTTGCTTGCAGCATCATGTGTTTGGACATGGTGGGTTCCTTAGATGGATTTCAGGGAGGAGAGGAGATTGCGGATCTCCTCGGTGTCGGCAGCACCCGGCTTGCCGTGCGGGGCAGCACCAGGCTTGCCCCCTTTGAGGGCGGCCAGAAGCTCACGAGCCTCCGACCGCGTGACGCCGGCCTTGTGGGCCATGACGTCGAATTTCTTCTCGGCTCGTGTGTCGCCACGCTGTTGGGTGTCTCCGCCGGCATCGATCTCGTCTGCAGCCAGCAGCCCATCGGCGAAGCCCTGGGCCACGGCGGCAGACCCTGCGATCCACGTTTCCCGATCGAGCATGTCCCCGATCACCTTGGCGTCGATCCCGGTGCGCGCGGCATAGATGTCGGCTGACACATCATCAAAGGGCTTGAGCCATTCCGCGACCTCGGTCAGCGCGTGGCGGTCGCCGGCGGCGATGACCCAGGTGTTGTGGATCATTAGGAAGCCGGCGCGGGCAATGAAGATCTCATCGCCGGCCATGGCGATGACCGAAGCGGCCGAGGCAGCCACGCCCAGGACATTGACTGTCACCTTGGCGGGGTGGTCGCGCAGCGCGTTGTAGATGGCCAGGCCCTCGAAGAAGTTGCCGCCGGGCGAGTTGATGTTGACGGTGACGTCGCGGTCGCCGATCGCGCGCAAGGCCGCCATGATCCGTTTGACGGTCACGCCTTCGCCCCAGTAATCCTCCCCGATCACGTCCAGGACCGAGATGGTGGCGTCGGTATCGTCGGCGGCCGAGCGGACGTCCGGGTTCCAACGGGTCAGCGATTTGGGCGTGACGTCGCTCCGCAGCCCCGGCCGGGCCGCGATGTCCGCCTTGGGAAGCTTCATCAGCGTCATGGTTTGGTCTCCTGTTAGCCGAGGTCTTGCACAGGGGCCATGGCCGTCTGCGCGGTAAGATCGTCCGCGCCGTCGCGGCGGGGCAGGTTCAGCTTTTCGCGTGCCTCGTTGCGCGACATGATGCCGTTGCTGACCAGGCGGGTCAGGAAGTCGGCCTTGGCCTTGCTGTCCATCTGCAGGATGCCTTCGCGGTTGAACTCCGCGTAGCGCTTCACCCTCGAACCGGGCGGGATGATGTCCTTGCGGATGCGCCCTTCGATGCGGCGCAGCAGCGGGTTGAGCCCTGTGTTCATCCAGGCGATCATGATCTGCTCGACGCCAGAGCCCCACATCGTCTGGCCGTCTCCGGCATGCCCAATGACAATCGGGGGCGTGCCGAACCAGCGGCAGATGTCCTCGATCGAGAACCGGCGCGTCTCCAGCATCTGGGCATCTTCCGGGTTCAGCGACAGCTGCTCGAAGTCGAAGCCTGCCTCCAGCATCATCACCTTCCAGGCGGCCTCGGACCCGCTGTAGGCCTGCAGCATCTCCCGGATCTGGACGCGCTGCTCGGGCTTGAGCACCTGGTTGGATTTCAGCAGACCGGAGATCTGCATGCCGTTGCCGAACAGCTTGCCGGCGCTTTCCTCTGCCGCCAGCGCCGTGCCCATCGTCTGGACGCCGAAGGAAATGGCTGACAAGCCCATGTCGCCGCCAAAACCGAAGCCGCGAACGTGGAAGACCTTCTCACGGGGCAGGACCTCCTGCTTTCCACGATCGACGGTCCTGTACATCAGATCCCCGTCAGCATTGCGGAAGGGGCTGGTGATGTTGGCAGGCAGGATCCGCAGGTCGGACAGCCCAAGGCGTGAATCGGTCCGCTCGGCATAGCTGTTGCCGTTGGTCATCATCCACGCGATCTGGCCTTCCCAGTACTCCATCGCCGTCTGGTCGGCGTTGGGCGACACGGTCAGCACCTCCGCCAAGCGGTCGCTGATAGTTTCCCGCGATCCATCGGCGCGCTTCTCATAGACGCCCATCGGCAGCGACGAGATGACCATTGCCGTCTGTCGGATGCAGGCCCACACAGCAGACAGCTGCATGGCGCTGTCCAGCGTCACGCGCTTGCCCGACGCTGCCCCCTTTCCGAACAACTGGCTCCAGGCGCTGCCGTCGGTCAGGGTCAGCCGCTTCTCCTTTTCGACATCGTAGACTGCCGAGCGGACGCGCGCCGGGAGGGCTGATGCCAGACGTTCAATCAGCGACATCAGATGACCATCACGGGGTCGGAGAGAAAGTCGTTCAGAGAGGCCGGAGCCTCGGGGTTGCCGAACATCAGCATCGCAGCGTTGAAGGTCGCCATCAGGGCGTCGATCTTCGCGCTTCCGGCGGCTTGCTTGGTCACGATGTAATTGCTCCCCTTGAGCTCTGTTTTTGCATTGCCGACCGTCCACGCCATGTAGTCGGAAGCACAGTGGACCAGTTTGCGGTCCTTCAAGCGACGCGGCAGCGTCAATACGGCAGGGTTGAGTTTCCATCCCTGACCCACGCCTATCCATCGCTTGTCGTCGAAACCCGCCATCTCCAATCCGTCCAGCAACTCGTTGATGCCGGCGGCATCCAACCCGATCGCTGGAGTCTGGATTGGCAGCAGGGCGGCTGCCTCTAGGCGCTGGATATAAGCAATCGCCCCGGTCACATCGTCGCCTACTTCCTGACAGATCGTGAGATCGCCGTCGGCTTCGAAGTCGCGCAGGCGGGCGTCGATGTCCTTGCGACGTTCAAAGACTTCAGGAAAGGCCCACGCGTGGGCCCAGTGCAGCCAACGCCGGCTTCCCTTCTCCCGGCCGAGGACGGTTAGTGCGAAGAGGTCGTCCAGGCCGCCACCGTCAATACCTACGACGCAGACCTCGGACCGGCGCATCACCTCGTCCAGGTTCAGCTTCTCGTCTCCACAGGTCTCCCAATAATCCGCGCCACGCCACGCATCACCACCGAGGCCGACACCGATCTCGATGTTTAGATGCTGGCTGGCCCAGATCTGTTCGGCCTCCTTCGAGACCTTGCCATTGTTCTCGTAATCCTCCTCCAGCGCCTGTTCGCTGATGGACAGGCCGAGGTTCGGCAGGAGCATTCCCCAGTTGGACCGGTCGCGCCAGAAGGTCTCGTCCTTCTGCTGTGCTTCCGGATACTCGTAGAGGATCGGCAGCATGATCGGCTTCGGGCCGCCCTTGCCGTCGCGAATGGCACGAGCCTTCTTCAGTTCGGCCTTCCAGATGCCGGTAGGCATCTCGTCGGACTGCGTCGTGATCATCAGCAGCTTGCCGCGCTGCATCGTGATGCCGCCGCCGCGGATCTGCTGCATCACTTTCAGTGCCTTGGCCTTCTTGCCCAGCTCGTGCAGCTCGTCGATGATCGTCAGCACCGGGATCTCGCCCGTCACGATCGTCGTGTCGAAGGTCTTCACGTCCAGCGAGGTGCCGGTCTTCCTCCTGGTGATCGTCTTCAGGTGATCCTGTACCTTGAAGATCAGCTGCAGCTTCTCGTCCAGGGCGACCATACCCTGCGCCTGCTCGAAGCACCGCTCCGAGATGTTCTGGCTGGGCCCGACCAGCAGCATCTGCCGATTGGGGGCCTCCTCCATGTAGAGCGCGGTCAGCGCCAGGGCCGCAACATAGGTCGACTTCGAGTTCTTCTTCGGCACCATGCAGAGAAGTTCCCAGACCAGCTCGCGATGCGTGTCGGGATCTTCGCTGGCGAAGAAGGCGACCAGCAGCGTCTTAAACCAATCCCCGCAGGCCTCGGCCATTGTCGGGTTGCCCGGGACGTCCGGCAGGCGCAGCCGGTTGAAGAATGCCAAGACGCGCGCGGCCTTGGCCTCGTTGATGGGCACGTCCGCCATCGGAACGTCGCCCGCCTGCAGCTTCTCCCACCAGTCGGGGCAGGCGAAGCGGGGCAGGGCCTCAGTGGCGGACATTCCGCTTGGTCTCCAGATCCAGTTCGGCCGTCAGCGCCGCATCGGCATCGAGGGCGAGTTTCTCGTCCATGCCCTTCTTGCCCAGCTTCTCCCGCGGCGCGGCTGGCTCCGGAGTTTTGTCCTTGCCCGCGTACATGCGTTCGGCTCCCATCCGGTCGAACATCTCCATAAGCCGGTCTACCTGGCGCATGGCACCGACGTTGCCGCCACCCGCTGCCTGTACTGCCAGTTCCAGGCGGCGGGCATCGAGCATGTCGCGAGCGACATCGCGCAGCTTCAGCTCCTGAAAAAAAAGCCGCCGAAATGTGGGGAGCGACATGTGCAGGACACTGGCGATCCGTTCATTGTTCCACCCGACAGCCAGCAACATCTTGACCTTATTGCGATCTTCCAGCGTCGCCTCTTTCCGGGGGCGTCCGAGCTTGCCGGTCCGGTCTTCAACCGGGTTGCCAAAAAGGTCAAAAATCGCAGCCATGAGAAAAAAATCTCCGCATGAGGGGGACGCGGGTCCGGGCCAGGACGGCCCCCCGACTTTCGACCCACCCCCCTGCCGGACGTCGGTGCGGATCAGGCCGGCGGGTCGCCGACCCCGACCATCACGGGCGGGTGGACGGTGCCGAGCACGCGCAGATGTACCGACGCGCCGGCATTGAGGCGGGCCAGTTCGTCAGGGGTGGGTTGCCATGCCGTCACCATGGCAGGCGTACCTTGGCCACCCACCGTGCAGTTAATCAGCTCATCGCGAAGCGGCAGACCGAGGTAGCCTTGCGACTTGCCGATGATGCGGGTAACGCCCTCAATCGTTCCGATAAGCATCGCGCCGCTCCTCTCTCTGCTTGTCGCGGTTATGGCAGGTGGCGCACATGCACTGGACGTTGGACCTATCGAAGAACAGGTCACGGTCGCCACGATGGGCGCGGATGTGGTCACCGACCAGCTGGGCACTTTCGAAGATCCGCTTGCACCGGACGCAGGTGAAGCTGGCCGCGACCAGCACATCCCAACGGATGGCCTGCCACTCTGCCGTCTTGTACCACTTGCGCCAGGTATCGATCCGATCACGCGACCGGACCGGCACCCCACCATTGGAGCCGCGCGGCTTCAGCTGTTGCCCGCGCGGTGCGAGCTGCCTCATGCGCGCCATGTCAGTACCAGAAGCGGATACCCCGGTACCGCATGGGGCGGAGACCGAGGCGCGCCCGCACGATGATCTGATTGCTCAGGCTCATGTCAGGCTCCATTGCTGATGGATTGGGCCTTCCACCCGCTTGGCTGCCGGGGTCCGCGCCGGGCGAACCTTGTATGGATGGGACGCAGCAGCTGCCCCTGGGTATAGAAACGACGAACGCCCGCTAGGGATGATCCCTGCGGGCACACGTCTGGATAATAGTGATTCTGTTCGCACAGAGCGCCATAAGCGGTCAAGAACTTTTTCGCGGTCGCAGGCCGATCATGGCATCCAGCGTCTCACTGAGGGCCTGCAGGGCCGCCTTTGCATTGCGACCATTGTCCTGCCACGAGAACCGCACCAGCACCTGCTTCAAAGTGAGCCCCTTGACGCACACGCCATCAATCAGATCGCGGGCCGTGAACGTCTCTGGCGCACGTTCGCCTGGCGCCAAGTCACGCTTGCGTTGTGAGGGTCGGATGCGACGCAGCACCATCACCGGCCCGATGCCAATCCTGCGGCGCATGCCTTCCAGTTCAGCTGACAGCTCTAGGCGGCGATCCATCCAGTCTCGGGCATCGGTGCCGCCCGCGCTGGCCTGCAGGCTCGACAGCTTCATCCCGTCCGCGGCGAGCAGTTCCACAAGGTTGTGATACCGGCGGCCAACAGCTATCTGGCCGGGCGTCAATGGCGCAGGTTGATTGCGGCGCGCGGCGGCAGCAAGCATTGCATCGAACACGTCGGCCCCGCGGATGGCCTGACGACCGCCGTAACCCCGATGGACGGCCTCGACGTCATCGGTGCCCACCGGCAGCAGCTCGATGTTCTGAACCAGCACGAAGCCGCCACGGGCCGGGGCAGGGGCAATGTCGGGGCCGCAGGCCTCAGGAATAGCCCCAGCATCTTTCACGGCCTTCAGGCGCAACGCAGCGGCACGTTCGGCCTCCTGGGCCTTCAGTCTGGCGGACAGGCCTGCGGGAAGGTGGTTTTGATCCTCGGCAAGCTTTGCGATCAACATTTTGCGTCCCTTCTCGGTCATTTGTCTATCCGTTGTTCTTTGTCTTTAGGGATTGGGCTTGATGGGCTTAGTAGGAATTGAAGAGGGCTTGAGATTAGAGGGTATTTGATAGGGCCTGATCCAATGAAATCATGGGCTTGAGTGGTGAATTTGGGCCTGACGGGCTTGATGGGCTTGAAAGTTCGACCCATGCACAAGGCAAGCTTTCCCCCCGACCCCGCTTGGAAGACGCGCGCACGTGGGCGAGATTTTCAGGCCCGTCAGGCCCTCAAGCCCAAAAACATCACCTAACCCTTTGAGCACATTGAAACCGAAGCCCCCTGACCCCGCTTTCAGTCGCGCCCAATGGCCACCGCCACTAAGCCCGTCGGGCCCAAACGCAGCGACGAGGGGCTGACATGCGCGACGGGCCCGAAGGCCCGCCTGGTCGATGATCCTGAGAGTGGGGTGCGGGGTCATTTGGACCATGACGTCCATCCGTTGCCCTTTTCGTTGGTTTCGGCCTCGCGCATGCGTTGGCCGAAGTCCTCGCCGAGCCTGATGCCGCGATAGCCCGTGACGCCCGACTTGCCGGGCGCGAAGGTCTTTTGGGTCTCTGGATGCCGCCAGTTGTCGGCCTTCCCCTTGAGGCGGTTGGACACGGTCCTGCCGCCCCATCGCGTCTCCCCGCGCTCCTCCATCCAGAAGTTGAAGGCCTCGATCAGCTCGCGGGCTGTCATGAAGTCGCCCTCATAGCCGGTGACCGTGGTGGCATCGGCCAGGAAGCTCCCGACCGGGTCGCTGTCCTTGCGATAGTCCTCCGTTGCGGCCAGGACCTCGTCCGGCTCCTGGAGGCCGCCATCGAGGAAGTCGAGCAGGCCCTGCACCATCCAGTTGAAGATGCCGGCCCGCTCCTCCCACAGGATCGCGTCCAGGTCCTTCTTGGGGATCCGCTTGTGCTCGGGGATCTGGATCGGGAACTTGACCAGCATCAGACGCCGCCAGATCCCGTCGTCACCGCCGCGGATGTCGGGCAGGTGGTTGCCGCTGATCGTCAGCTTGAAATAGGGCTGCACCACGATCATGCCGGAGAACAGATCCCGGATCATCATCGGCTCACCCCCGGTCAGCGCCTTGATCAGCGCTTCCTGCAGGCGCTCACCCTCTTCGGGCTCAGAGGTCCGGACGCTGCGGGCACCGATCAGGGGGATCATGTCGGGCTGCGAGTCCGAGCCGGACTTCTTGTTCTTGCCGGTCAGGCTCTCGATCTTCGCCGTCGCCGAATAGTCGCCCATGATGCGTGAGACGATGTCCACCAGGACCGATTTGCCGTTTGCGCCGGCCCCGTGGAAGAAGGCCAGCTTCTGAACGGGGATGCCGCTCATGGAGAGGCCGAACCAGCGCTGCAGGAACCGCCGCACGTCGATGTTCGGCTGGATCTGCAACAGGAAATCGTCGAAGCGTGGGCAGGTCGCGGTGGGGTCGTAATCCACCGGCATCAGCTTGCTCAGCATATGGGCGCGGTCGTGGGGCATCAATTTGACCGCGGGCTTCGGGCCCATGCCCAGATCGCCAGTCGGGTCGACGTAGAAGCGCAGCGTCCCCGTCAGCGTGTTCACCACCAGGTCATCCTGATCCAAATCGTCGACGGTGATCGAGCGCATGACCGAGGCCTCGGCCGCCATGTTTGTCATCGGCCCCGAGTTGCCGGCATTCTTGGCATGGGTGATGCGGCGACCGATGGCCGTCTTATGGCCCTTGAGGGCGGTCTCGATATTGCGGAGGCGCCCGGCGATGTTGCCCAGCTCTCCAAGCAGGGCCTCGTCGGCCGCATATCCTGCGGTGCTCTCGATCTCGGCCCGGCGCTTGATCAGCTGGAACTCCTCCTCCAGCAGTTTGCGATCGCGAGGCGAGGGCAGGATGAAGTCGATCTCCTGCTCGATCAGTGCCGACATCTGCTGGGCCATGGTGCGGATTCGCGGCGACAGCCCCTTGGTGATCTCGGCATCCTTACGCCAGCGCATGCTGTCCCAGATGTGCCAGCCGACCTGCGAGACATAGTGAACGTCCTGACCGAAATGCACCACGAAGCGCCGGGCATTCCCGATGTCGTTGAGGGGCTCGGCGGCGGCGACCGCAACGGGGTCGGGGGTCTCGCCATCGCCCTGCCCATCGCGATCGTCCGGGGGCGGAGGTGGCGGCAGATAGCCCTCCGGGTAACTATCGGCGGGGTCGCCGTCATAAGCATCCTGCGGAAGATCCATGCCTTCAGGCAGGTCGACTTCCTCTTCCGCAGCCATGGCGGCCCGGACCTTCTCGATACCATCGTCGGTCATCTGTCATCCTCTCGCCGTGCGACGTCTTGTGCGCCCATCAGCAGGTCGTTCATGTCGATGCCCTCGCCCGGGTGGACGATGGCGGCGGTCAGGCCGGGACGCAGCGCCATGGCGCGGCGGAGGCCGGAAAGGAGTTTGGCGCGGGTCAGCTTGGGATCGCTGTCGCCGTCCTGGACGAAGACCAGGCGCTTGATCCAAGTGGGCGGCACGAAGGCATCGAGGTCGGCCAGATCCGGGATGCCGGCGTACTTGAGGCCGGGCCCGAGCTTGCGCGCCCCGGCCATATTGCCGAGATCGACCCCGGCCCAGTACGCGGCCTTGGCGGCATTGGCGGCGGCAACCATTGCCGATAGCGTCGTCTCGATCCCCTCGGCCATGACCAGGCAGGTCGCATCGCGCGGGGTGAAGATCCGGATCGCGCCGCCCTTCTTGGAGCCATAGACCTTCTTCGACGGCACCAGCTCGCCCGGCTTGGCGGGGTTCATGACCACCACTTTGCCCTTTGGCTGATCAAGATCGATCCATGTCCGGTGCACGCCTGTCAGGGTGCCGTCGGGACCAAGGATGGCGGCCAACATGGCCGGACCCTCGTGGACGGTCACGAACTCGCCCCGGCGGCCATTGCCCGGCACAACAAGGCGGGCGGCGGGCTCGAAACGGAAACAGCGCGGCAGCTGTGCACCGGCGCGCGGACGGATGCCGCGGCGGGCGAGGTAGTCAACGACCAAGGTGCCATCTGCCGGGCCCGCCTGATCCCAGATCTTGCGAGCCTGGGCGATGGCATCGGTGCGTCGGCGGGCGGCGTCGGCCTCGCGCGCAAGGCGGTGCTCTTCGGCCTTGCGTTCCTGCTCGGCCAGCTGCTGCGGCGTCAGTTCCTGCCTGGGCCCGACGAGCCAGTCCAGCGCCGCCTTGAAGTCGAGGCCCAGCACCAGCTGCACCAGGGCGATCTGGTCGCCCTTGGCATCGCATCTGCGACAGAAGATCACGTCCTTGCGCGGATTGATCGAGAAGCGGTCCTTGCCGCCGCAGCCGGGGCAGGGACCAACCAGTTCGCCACCGGTCCGCAATAGATTGGTGATCGCAAGCCGATCGACCAGATCCAGCATGGGCGTCTGCTTCGCAATGGCAATTCGGGGATCATCAGACACGAGCAGCGGCCTCTTGTTCGGCCAGCCAACGTAGGGTGCGTAGCAAATCCGCCTGACCATCGGTAGTCATGCGTCCATGCTTGTCTGTGATCTGCCGGCACATCATTGCGCGCCATCGATTGGCGATGAACTTGTCGGAACAGCCAAGCTGATCACTGATTTCAGAGACCTGACGACGGGCAATCAAGCCCTCGGCAAGGAACAGGTCATCAACCCACGAAAAGTCGCGTGGCGTTCCGAGCAAGTGAGCGAGGATCTGGATTCGGTTGCCCGACATGCCGCCTTTGACGGCTGCGACAAGCAGGTCCTGCGCAGAGCTGTTAGATATCGGCTTCGCCGCCGGGGCGGGCTTCGCCTTCGACGCAGCTGAAGGTTTAGCTTTCGGCGACTTCACAGGCGTAGGCTCCGCCACCGGCTCGGGCGTAGGCTCCGCCACCGGCTCGGGCGTAGGCTCCGCCACCGGCTCGGGCGTAGGCTCCGCCACCGGCTCGGGCGTAGGCTCCGCCACCGGCTCGGGCGTAGGCTCCGCCACCGGCTCGGGCGTAGGCTCCGCCACCGGCTCGGGCGTAGGCTCCGCCACCGGCTCGGGCGTAGGCTCCGCCACCGGCTCGGGCGTAGGCTCCGCCACCGGCTCGGGCGTAGGCTCCGCCACCGGCTCGGGCGTAGGCTCCGCCACCGGCTCGGGCGTAGGCTCCGCCACCGGCTCGGGCGTGGGCTCCGCCACCGGCTCGGGCGTGGGCTCCGCCACCGGCTCGGGCGCGGGCTCCGCCACCGGCTCGGGCGTGGGTTCGACCTCTGTCATTGTGGCAACGAACCCCACCAGCGCATCAAACGCAGCGGGCTTGATGTTGGCGGGGAGTGTGATCTGAAACTGCAGCAGGATCAGGGGCACCGATTTGGCGTCGATCGTCATTTCACACCCCGCGCAGCATCCCAGTGCGCGCCAAGCGCCCACCGGTCGAAATCGTTCATGGTGGCGGCGATCAGGTGGACAGTGCCGCGGTGGATCTCCGGCGTCCGGCCGACCTGTCCGGCCGCACGGATCAGCGGCATCATCGCACCGTCAGACGTGGCCCGCTCGGCACACCTGGCGACGATGTCGGCCAGCATCGCATGCTCGCCCGCATCGGGGGTCAGCGGCGGGCGCGACAGCACGGCCAAGCCGTGGATCAGCGCACGATCGAACTGCGTCAGCTTCATGAATCAACCCTCGATATCGGCGCGCGAGACAGACGCGGGCCAGGTTGCGCGCCGGACAGCATCAAACAGCACGTCACCCGCTTGCTGCAGGGCGGACGGGTCGCGCTTGGCGCAGGGAAAGCGGTCGGCGAAATCGGTCAGCGCGACGCGCAGTGGATCCTCGACCCCAAAGCTTTTGTTCACCGCGATCACGGCGAGACGCAGGGAGGTCACGTCTGGCGTGGCCAGCTTGGCGCGCATGGCGACGCCAAGGGTGATCTGCATCGCGGCAATCCTGTGATCGGTGGTGGGCATCGCAGCCTCCGGCTCTGGGATGAACCGGGGCGCCCGCAGGGAGGAGGAGTGGCGGGCGCCCCGGAAGCCGCGCATGAGGGACCGCGCGGATGGGGATGAAAAGGACGCGGCGGTCAGGCCGCCGCGCCAGGTGCCGGATCCGGACAGGCGGATGCGGAGTAATGGTGCCCTGCCGCCTTCTGGCAGCTCTCGGCCGGGCCAGCCGCAGGTTCCACAATCCCGGTCGTTCCCACATTCACCCGAAGGCGGCCGGAATTGTGGCTTGGGCGGGGGGTCTCACCCCTGGACGGGCCGTGCTTCCTGCCCATCTCTCCCGCCTTCGGGTGTCCTGTGAACCCGATCTGCATGTCAGCCCGCCATGATCTCGGCATAGCGGGGCAGGGTCCGCGTCGCGTGATCGACGTGGTGCCCGTAGGGGGCATTCAAGGCGTCGAACCAGTTGCATGCGGTCTGAAAGGTGACACCGAAATGGACGGCGCAGGCCTCGCGGCTGGAGAAGCTGGCGATCATCAGGAGCGACCAGTTGCGGCCAAAGACCGCACGGTCGGCACCATGATGAACGTGGGCACGACGCGCCGCCTGGTGCCCACGCCCGCGCCCCTCAAGGAGGTTGGACTGGGACATTTGACGGTGCGACGCATCAGGCTGCGTCCGACGAAGCATCGGGTTGGGACAGGTCATGAGAGTTCTCTTGGTTGGAGGAGGGGGAGGTTCGACACGGATCGGAATGGTCCGCGCCGGAAGAGTCCCAAGATTGAACTGGAACACGGCCGCCAGTGACACGTGCAATGGCGAACGCTAGATCCAGACTTGGGCGAGCTACCCCTCGCACAAGCTTGCTGATCGTAGCTTGCGTCACCCCTACGGATGCCGCGAAGTCATCTTGCCGAATTCCGGCCTCAGCGAGATATGTGAGAAGTGTGCTCATGCGCCACTTATCACTGACAGGAATATTATCGTCAAGAATAAATATTCCTGAGACGCGTTTGCCGCCATCACTCAAGCGTATGACAATGTCGACATGAACCTGAAGAGCATGCGTCTCAGCCGCGGACTGAGCCAAAAAGAGCTGGCTGACATGGCCGGCGTCCAGCAAGCCACGATCTCAAAGGTCGAGGCGGGTTACGACGGCGTGACCTTGCGGGTACTGCGGTCGTTAGCCTCTGCGCTGGATGTCGAGGTGTATGACCTTCTAGCTGATGACCGCGCTACTGCTGAGCGTGAGCTTGTTAAGGCTTTCCGCGGTCTTTCTGCTGATCGGCAGAAAGGTTGGTTGGAGCTTGCAGCCGCGCTTGTTCAGCCTGGCCCTCAGCCATAGCCAAGAAGGATCGAAATTCTTCGTCGTTCATCTGGCGAAGTAATGCTGCGAATCGATCCTCTGGTTTCACTCATACCCCCTAGAACATAATGAGAACATCATGCAGCACCGCAACCGTGCGGTGCAAGTGCATGAGGTGCAATTGCCTGAAACGATCCTAACCAAGCGGTGCATAAATTCCCAACAGGAATTTTAAGGATTGACAGGAATATTCCTGACATTCATTTTCAGTCCCATCGAAACTCGATGGAGACCTTGGCCATGCGCCCCGTCCACAGCAATACCGTTTCCCTGCCCGTGACGCCCGCTGCTGTCGCTGACGCGATGGCGGTGCTGTCGACTCCTGACCTCGCGTCGCGTCTGCCAGAGAGCATCCGCCGCATGGCGTGGAACGTGGCCATGAGCAGCATGGGTTTCCGCGTCACGCAGCGACGCCAGGCAGCCAACGTTCATCGGGGGCCGCAATGACCACCGATCAAAAACCGCTCAGCTTGGCCGATGCCGAGATGATCAGGCGGACGCGGCACTTGGGCTGGGACAGCGGCACCTGTGCCGAAGCGCAGGACCTGCGCCTTGCGGCCATGCGCGAGGGACTTTCGCCACAAGCTTTTGACCAGGACGCCCCGGAATACCGCGCCGCGATCCGACGCGCCCACCTTGTGGGCGTCGCGGCCGGGCTCGTGCTGGCCTTCGTCTGCCTCGTCATCGGCATCGCTCTCTACGACGCCATCAACACCAATTGGCCGGTGGCCTGCGACGGCACTGCCGCGCTGCCCAGCTGCGCGGCCCGCATCCTTGGAGCCCTGACATGACCCGCTTCACGCAAGAAATGCGCGACGAGATCACCAGCGCCATGCTGGGTATCGTCGAACGCTTCGATGTCGACCCGATCGACATGCCGCCGCTGGCCCATGCTGCCGCCGCTGAGTGTTTCCGCATCGTCGAGGCGCTGGACCGAGGCAGGGCGGTCATCACCGGCAAGCTGCCGCCGAACTGGGAGGCTATCAGCCAGGCGATCACCGTTGTTGGCAGCGACGATGCCCACCAGTGGGACAAGGCTCGGCGCATGGCACTGCCCGAAGGGGCGCGGCTATGACCATCATCAAGGGCTTTCCGGTGCCTCAGGACAAGATCGGCAAGATCCTCGAGGAGAACCTGACGCTGGCGATGGCCGCGCAGATCAAACTGGGCAAGCGGGTGCTGAAATGACCCAGCCCGTTATCCACCGCGGTATCACTATCCGGCAGTTCGAGGTGCCCTGCACGCCCTACGTCTGGACCCACGACGAAACCGACGGCCACGGTACCGCAGAAACTTTGGACCAGGCGCGCGCGCAGATCGACGCGCACCTGGCGAAGCGGTGTGACGCCCATGGCTGATCAGCTTTCCATGTTTACGATGCTCCAGGCTCAACCTGAGCAGCGCAAACCCGTTCAAGTCGATGCGCCCTTAGACCCGTTGCCTGAGCCAGACATCGCTGACCCTGTCGGCTTTGTGCGGTGCGTCCGCGAATCCATGGCTGCCCTTACCCATGGCCGGCCCTTCGACATCGCAACAATGGAAAGTCTGCCAGTCTGGGAGACAGAGGCAGAGCGGTCCGCTGTCAGGGCGGTGATAGCCGTGTTCGGCATCGATCTGAAGAACGGCATGGCCATTCTCGAAAATCAGGAGGCGGCATGACCAGCCCGCGCACCATGGCCCTTGCGGCCATCATTCACTACGATTGCACGACCCACACCTGGGCGCGAACGTCGGCCGAGGTCGCCGCAGACCTGGTGGCCCGGTACCCCGCGCCGCGCGAGTGGGGCGTTACCGCCCGCCACGTCGCCCGCGTGGCCCGCGAGAAGGGCTGGAGCAACCGCCTGCGCGGCAGTGGCACCCCGGTCATGCAGGGCACTCCCAAGACGTTCAGCATGGACGAGGAGCTGGCCGCGATGGACGGCGGGCGCGGCTATGACGGCGAGGAGCTGGTGGCATGAGCGATGTCCCAATCGAGCGCACTACGGTCGATATGACCACGAGCAGGATCGTCGAGAAAGGGACCGCGACCTTCGCCCTCCTCGCCCCACGGAAAGACCTTTGTCAGACCTGCGCCCGTCAACACCCTGACGATCAGCCCCACGACGCCACTGCGCTGTATTACCAGTATGCCTTCTACGGCCAGAACGGCCGCTGGCCGAACTGGCAAGACGCCATGGAGCACTGCGCCCCTGACGTTAAAGAAAGCTGGACGGCGGCGCTGACCAAGATGGGTGTCGATGTCGCGGGTGGAGGCGTTAGGCCTGCCACAGGCCAGGGGCAGAACAATGACTGACCGTCCCATCCTGTTCTCCGCCCTGATGATCCGCGCACTCCTGGACGGCCGCAAGACGCAGACGCGGCGGGTGCTGACCCTTGGCGGCAGGCGGCCGGATTACATCGGCCCGCGCGGCTGCACCGAAGACCCGGCCTGCTGGGGCTGGGATGATGGCCGAGGCGGCTACATCTTGGCCGATCGGGATTCCGACGACGCACAAGCTGCAACCTGGCACGACTTCGCGGCGTCTTGGCGCGCAGGTGATAGGGCGTGGGTGCGTGAGGCGCACGCGATCCTTCCCGCCACCGCATATCGCGGCAGTATCGGGACCGGCACCATCGTCCAAACAGTTCATCCCACAGACGGCTATAGCGCCGCCGTCATGCGCGAGGGCTTCGACCGATCCGGTGCGCCGCGCTGGCGGCCCTCTATCCACATGCCCCGGTGGGCCAGCCGCCTGACGCTGACCGTGACCGACGTGCGCGTGCAGCGGTTGTGGGACATCAGCGAGAAAGATGCGAAAGCGGAAGGCGTCCCGCCTCCACCGGAGGGCATTGCACCGGAATGGTCGCATTACGATAGCTACGTCGACGTGTTCGCTGACGTTTGGGACAGCCTGAACGCAGAGCGCGCGCCGTGGGGTAGCAACCCGTGGGTCGTGGCCTTGAGCTTCACCGTTCAGCGCGGCAACATTGATCAGGTTGGGCTCACAGACCGTCAGCTGCGTGACCAGATCACCGGCGGGGACATATGACCACCGTCCTGCATCAGTTCAACGACCTGCGGCCCTTCGGCGGCTTTGACCTGATCATGGCCGACCCGCCTTGGCGCTATGAAATGCGGTCCGAGAAAGGCGAGACGCGGTCGCCCCAGGCCAAGTACGTCTGCATGACGATCGACGAGATCGCGGCGCTGCCTGTCGCAGCGCTGGCCGCCCCGAACTGCCTGCTGTGGCTCTGGGGGCTGAACACGATGCTGCCTCAGGCCTTGAGGGTGATCGAGGCGTGGGGGTTCGAATATAAGACGTCGGGCCATTGGGTGAAGACGACCGTGAACGGTAAGCTAAACATGGGCATGGGCTACATTCTGCGCGGTGCCGGAGAGCCCTTCCTGATTGGGACGCGCGGCGCGCCGAAGACGACCAGCTCGACCAGGTCCGTCATCATGGGCCAGATCCGCGAGCATAGCCGAAAGCCGGAGGAGGCCTTCGCCGAGGCCGAGAAGCTAATGCCCGACGCGCGGCGGATCGAGGTGTTCAGCCGGCAGAGGCGGGCAGGGTGGTCGAACTGGGGACACGAGTCCGAGAAATTCGAGGAGGCCAGCTGATGGGACGCCAAGCAATTACTTTTGCACCGCGCCTGCTTCCAACCCCGGAGGCCGCAGCGTATCTGGGCGTCAGCGAGACCATGCTGCGCGGGCTTTCGATCCCTCGCAAGCTGCTGGGCGGCAAGCGCCTGTACGATCGTCTAGTGCTTGACGAATTCGCGTCCAGCCTGCCCACTGAGGGCGACGAGAAAGGAAATTCATGCGACGCGGTATTCGGGGACTGAAGGGGATCAAGGTCGTCACGAAAGCTGACGGTCGCCAGTACAAGTACCGCCGCGTGGGCGCGCAGCTCGTGCCGCTGCCTGACCTCCCAGAGAACCACCCCGAGTTCCTCGCGGCATATGTCGCGGCCGGCGCGGTGCAGCCCAAGCCCCGGCATCAGGAAGGCACCATATCGGCCCTCTGTGTGGCATACCTCGCCTCTCATGAGTATCGGCGGATGGCAGACAGCACGCGTGGCGTGTGGCGCCGGACGCTCGACCGCATCAGCGCCGATCGAGGCACGGGCCTGGTCAAGGATCTTCGGCCGGATCACCTGCGCAAAGACATCCGTGCACTGACGCCTGGTGCAGCTCAAAACCGGATCAAGGCGTGGCGATCAATCCTGAAATTCGCGGTTGAGGAGGGGATGATCTCCTCCGACCCGTCTGCCGGCGTCAAGGCGCAGCGCGGCGAGGTCAAACCGCATCGCCAGTGGACAACAGACGAGCTCCAGACCTTCCGCGACCACTGGGCAGTGGACACGCCGGAGCGGATAGCCTTCGAGGTCATCTACTGGACGGGCGCCCGCTGCGTCGACGCTGTCGGTCTCGGCTGGCAGAAGGTGGACGATGATGGGTGGCTTTCGTTCGTCCAGGCGAAGACCGGCGGGCCCGCGACATGCCCGATCACGGCACTGCCCGAATGGGCTGCACCGTTGAGCGCCGAGCACGCGTCGTTCCTGGCATCGGTCCCGCGAGATCGGATGATCTGGATCATGACCCAAGGCGGCAAGCCGCGAAGCGTGAAGGGCCTGTCGCAGTGGATGAGTGCTGCCGCATCGACGGCTGGCCTGCCCGACGACTGCACCGCGCATGGCCTCCGGAAGGCGCGCGCGGCGGCGCTAGCCGAGGCCGGGGCGACCGCCTCTCAGATTGGCGCATGGACCGGGCATGCGAGCCTGTCGGAGATCTCTCACTACACCCGCCAGGCGGATCAGAAGGGCGTCCTTGGGGCGAAGCGAGAACGGCAAAGTGGAAACAACATTGCCCAGTTTCCAAAATAGGCCGGAAAACGCTGCAAAATCAGGGGGCGTATGGAGATATGGTGCACCCGAAGGGATTCGAACCCCTGGCCTCTGCCTTCGGAGGGCAGCGCTCTATCCAGCTGAGCTACGGGTGCACGCGCCGCCTGATTACCCGGCGGGGTCAGGCGACGCAATGGTGAAAATCGATCAGGCGGCGTCCAGGGCCATGATGATCGGGACAAAGTCGGCGGCCTTCAGGCTGGCGCCCCCCACCAGCGCGCCGTTCACATGCGCGATGGCAAAGATCTCGGCCGCATTCGCGGGCTTGACGCTGCCACCGTAGAGCAGCGCGACATCGGCTCCGTCGGACAGGCGCGCGGACAGGTGGTCGCGCATCAGCGCGTGCACCTGGGCGATCTGATCCAGCGTCGGCGTGCGTCCGGTGCCGATCGCCCAGACCGGCTCATAGGCCAGGACGGTGTTGCGGGCATTGGCGCCGTCCGGGACGGACCCGGCCAGCTGCGTGGCGATTACGTCCAGGGTGCGGTCGGCGTCGCGTTCGGCCTCGGTCTCGCCGACGCAGATAATGGCGGTCAGGCCTGCGGCATGGGCGGCCTGCGCCTTGGCGCGCACCATGGCGTCGGTCTCGCCGTGATCGGCACGGCGTTCGGAATGGCCCAGGATGACGTGCGTCGCGCCCGCGTCGCGCAGCTGCAGGGCGGCGATGTCACCGGTATGGGCGCCCTTGTCGGCATGGTGGCAGTCCTGCCCGCCGACCAGCAGGTCGCTGGCGCCGATGCGGGCCATCATCGGGTGGATCAGCAGGGCTGGCGGGCAGATCAGGACATCGCAGGTCGCGCCTTCGGCGGCGGCGGCCATGTCGTCCAGCTGATCCAGCGCGGCCAGATCGCCGTTCATCTTCCAGTTTCCAGCGGCAAGTTTGCGCGGTGCCATGGGGGTCCTCCGTGGGTTCGGGACAGGCTTAGCCAGCGTCCCGCCCCCGCGCAAGGCTCAGCTCTGCGCGCGGCTGCCCTCGATCGGGGCAAAGTTCACCGACTCTCCGCAGCCGCAGCTGTCGGTGACGTTGGGGTTGCGG
Source organism: Paracoccus marcusii (assembly GCF_028621715.1). Classification (NCBI taxonomy): domain Bacteria; kingdom Pseudomonadati; phylum Pseudomonadota; class Alphaproteobacteria; order Rhodobacterales; family Paracoccaceae; genus Paracoccus; species Paracoccus marcusii. The sequence continues at coordinate 1,785,476 of NZ_CP117466.1, forward strand.
AACCGGAAGCCCTGCTCCAGCAGGCCGGTCTCATAGTCGATCTGGGTGCCGAACAGGAACATCTGCGCCATGGGCGCGATGATGACGCGCGCGCCGTCAAGTTCGACCACCTCTTCGTTCGCGGTGGGGGTCTGGGCCAGCTCCATCGTGTATTCCATGCCCGCGCAGCCGCCTTTCTTCAGCCCGATGCGCAGACCATAGGCGTTCTTGCCCGCCATCAGCCGCGCGATCTGGGCGGCGGCGGCGGGGGTGATGGTCACGGGAGGGGTGCCGGGCATGGCGAACATGGCGAGATCCTTTCGGGCTTGGCCTCAAGATAGTCATCCGGGGGGCATCGGTTCAAGACCGCCCCCCGGCCGGCGATCACATGAAGCCCAGTTCCAGGCGCGCCTCGTCGGACATCATGTCCATGCCCCATTGCGGCTGGAAGGTCATCTCGACATCGACCTGCTTGACGCCGGGCACGGCCTCGACGGCGTCGGCGACCCATCCCGGCATCTCTCCGGCGACGGGGCAGCCGGGGGCGGTCAGGGTCATGATCACCCGCACCTCCGAGGCGTCGTTGATGTCGATCGTGTAGATCAGGCCCAGGTCGTGGATGTTGACCGGGATCTCGGGGTCATAGACGGTCTTGCACGCCTCGACGATGGGCTCGTAGAGGGGATGGTCGGTCGAAGACGGCGCGATCAGGGGCGCGCCTTCCATCAGGGGTTCGGTCATCGGAGCATCCTTCAATTCCGACCGATTATATAGGGCACCGACCGCCCGCGGTCCAGTGGGCGCCCCACATTGCGCCGGGCGGGGGGCGGCGCTACAAGCGCCCGGTTCCAAAGGCTCGGGCGGACCCATGACCACGCGTTTCAACTTTACCCTCCAGGCGACCGACGGTGCGGCGCGCACGGGCGTCATCGACACGCCGCGCGGCCAGATCCGCACCCCGGCCTTCATGCCGGTGGGGACGGCCGCGACGGTCAAGGCGATGCTGCCCGACAGCGTGGCGGCCACGGGCGCGGACATCCTGCTGGGCAACACCTATCACCTGATGCTGCGCCCCGGCGCCGAGCGCGTGGCACGCATGGGCGGTCTGCACAGGTTCATGAACTGGTCCAAGCCCATCCTGACCGACAGCGGAGGGTTCCAGGTGATGTCGCTGGCGGGCCTGCGCAAGCTGACCGAGGAGGGGGTGACCTTCTCCAGCCACGTCGACGGGTCCAAGCATTTCCTGTCGCCCGAAACCAGCATGGAGATCCAGAAGCTGCTGGGCAGCGACATCGTGATGTGTTTCGACGAATGCCCCGCGCTGCCCGCGACCGAGGAGGCCGTGGCGGCCTCCATGCGCCTGTCGATGCGGTGGGCGCAGCGGTCGCGCGACGCGTTCGGCGACCGTCCGGGGCATGCGCTGTTCGGCATCATGCAGGGCGGCGTTACCCGCGAACTGCGCGAGGAGAGCGCCGAGGCGCTGCAGGCCATCGGCTTTGACGGATACGCGGTCGGCGGCCTGGCCGTGGGCGAGGGGCAGGAGGCGATGTTCGGCGTGCTGGACTATGCCCCCGGTTTCCTGCCGCTGGACAAGCCGCGCTATCTGATGGGCGTGGGCAAGCCCGACGACATCGTGGGCGCGGTGCAGCGCGGCATCGACATGATGGATTGCGTGCTGCCCTCGCGGTCGGGGCGGACGGGTCAGGCCTGGACCCCGCGCGGTCAGGTCAACATCAAGAACGCCCGCCACCAGGACGACCCGCGTCCCTTGGACGAGGATTGCACCTGCCCCTGCTGCACGGGCTATTCCCGCGCCTATTTGCACCATGTCTTCCGTGCCAAGGAAATGATCAGCGGCATGCTGCTGACCTGGCACAACCTGCATTACTATCAGCAGCTTATGGCGGGGCTGCGCGACGCGATCGCGGCGGGACGGCTGGACGCCTTCGTGGCCGAATTCCACGCGCGCCGCGCGGAAGGCGATATCGAACCGGTGTGACGCCGCGACCTTGGAAGGATTTTCCCCGTCCGGGCCTTGGCGCGGGCGTGCGAGGGCGTTATCTTGATGGTGTTCTCAGGGCGGGGTGCAATTCCCCACCGGCGGTGACAGCCCGCGAGCGCCCCTTGCCACGGCAGGGGGGTCAGCAGATCCGGTGAAATTCCGGGGCCGACGGTATAGTCCGGATGGAAGAGAACCGCCCCGTGTGCCACCCCGGCGCGCGTGGTGGTATGCCTTGGGGGCCTGACGCAACTTACGTAAGGTTCCTGAAAGATGACCAAATCCCCCCGTATCGCCTTCATCAAGGCGCGCTGGCACGCCGATGTCGTGGACCGCGCGCACGAAGGTTTCCTGACCCAGGCCGCCAGCCTGATGCCCGGTGCGCAGATCGAGGCTTGGGACGTGCCAGGCGCGTTCGAGATGCCGCAGCTGGCCAAGAAGCTGGCTTTGACCGGCAAGTATGACGCCGTGGTGGCCGCGGCCCTGGTGGTCGATGGCGGCATCTATCGCCATGATTTCGTCGCGGGCGCGGTGGTAAGCGGCCTGATGCAGGCGGGCATGGACACGGGCGTGCCGGTGTTCTCGGTGTCGCTGACTCCGCACAACTATCAGGAGACCGAGCTGCTGACCGGCTTCTATCGCGAGCATTTCGTCAAGAAGGGCGCCGAGGCCGCCCATGCGGTCGTGCAGATGCTGGCCGTGGAGGGGCGTCTGGCCCGTCTGGATCAGGCCGACGCGGCCTGATCCATCCGCAGGCGGTGCCGCGTCAGCAGCATCGCCTGTGTTTCCCTGAGTTCGCGGTCGCGCCGCGCGGCGTCCCAGTCCAGCGCCGCCGCGCAGAGATCGGCGATGCGCGCCAGATCGCGGGCCGACAGATGGCCGGTGACGGCCAGCGCGGTGCGGCGCATGACCAGATCGGCCAGGGTGCCGACCTGTTCGTTGCGGATGATCCAGCCCAGCTCCTGTTCGCTGTGATCGCTGTCGGCCAGCATGATGGGCGCCGCGCCTTCGGCCGCGAGGATCGCCGCCGCCGTCGTGCCGTAGCGCGCCAGAAGATGGCGCGCGCGGGCGGGCGCGGCCAGGGTGCGCCGGGCCGCATCGTCGCTCCACGCGCCCGCATCGGCCGGGTAATCGCGGCCACCGCCGATGGGCAGCCTGTCGGTGGCGATGCGGCGGGACGCGTTCAGGCGCGTCAGAAGATCGTCGGCGACCTCCTCGGCGAAGCCGCGGAACGTGGTCCATTTGCCGCCCACCAGCGCGATGATCGGCCAGCGGCGGTTGGCGTCGGGGGCGATCTCCGGCGCGGAATGGTCGCGGCTGATCAGGCCGGGATTGGCCGCGTCCGAGGCGGGCAGGGGGCGGATGCCGGAATAGGCATAGACGATCTGGCTGTCGTCGAAATGGAGCCCCGGCAGCAGGCCGCGCAGCGCGTCGAGGAAATAGGCGACCTCGGCATCGTCGCAGGCCACGTCGTCGGGGTCGTCTGCGCGGGTGTCGGTCGATCCGACCAGCGCGCGGTCCAGATAGGGGAAGACCAGGCAGATGCGTCCGTCATCGGCCTCGAAATAGATCATGCGGCCCTTCAGCGCGGCCAGCAGCTCGGGGTGGTCCAGTAGGATGTGCGAGCCCTTGGTGCCGCCGATCATCCGCGTGGGCACGCCAAGGGCCGTGTTCACGCGGTCGATCCAGGGGCCGGCGGCGTTCACCACGATGCGCGGGCGCAGGGACAGCGCGCCCTGCGGGCCCGTCAGGTGGATCACGTCGCCGTCGGTGCCGGTCAGCGCAGTGTGGTTCAGCGCGCGGGCGGCGGGATTGGCGCGCAGACCGTTCGCCACCAGCTCCCAGACCAGCCGTTCGGGCAGGGTGACGGCGGCGTCGTAATACTGCCCCGCGGCCTTGATGCGCGGGGTCAGGGGCGGGATCTCGCGCAAAGCGCGGGCGCGCGACCACAGCTGATGGCGCGGCATGACCCGGTGGCGGCGGCCATAGAAGTCGTACATGGCCAGCCCCGCCTTCATCAGCACCGCGCCGCGGCTGCGGGGCGCGGTGGTCGACCCCATCAGCGTGCGCAGTGCCGGCCCGATGCCGCGCAGCCAGGAGAAGATCGGGATGACCGTCGGCAGCGGCTTGACCAGATGCGGCGCGTTCTTGAGCAGCAGGTTCCGCTCCAGCGTGGACTGGGCGACCAGGCGCAGCTCTCCGGTCTCAAGGTACTTGATGCCGCCGTGGATCAGGCGCGAGGGCGCGGCCGAGGTGCCGCCGCCGTAATCGGCCTTGTCCACGATCACCGCGTTGACGCCCTGTTCGCACAGATCGCGAAACAGGCCCGCACCGTTGATGCCCGCGCCCAGGATCAGCACGTCGATGTCTTGGGTCATGGGATGTCCTGCAGGGCCTCGATCCGCGGCCACAGCGGGGCCATGGCGGCGGCGATGTCGGTGAAGACCCCATAGCGGCGTGCCATGTCGGCGGCACGGGCGGGGTCGGGGTGATGGGTGGTGCTGATCGCGCCCATGTCGCGCGGATCGTGGCGCGGCGAGGCGAAGATCCCGACCCCCGCGCCCGCGCAGAGCGCCGCGCCCCAGGCCGCGGCCTCCTCGGTCGCGCTGACGGTCACGGGCATGTCCAGCACATCCGCGAAGAGCTGCGCAAAGACCGGCGCGCGGGAAATGCCGCCGGTCAGCCGCGCCGCCCTGGGGGCGAACCCGTCGCGCAGGGCGTCGACATGGTGGCGGTGGTTGAAGGCGATGCCCTCGATCACGGCGCGTAGCATGTCGCCGCGATCCTGCCAGCCGCGCAGGCCGAAGAAGCCCGCGCTGGCCTGCGCCCCATGGGGCGATCCGAACAGATAGGGGTGGAACAGCGCGCTGGTGGGGCGGGCCAGGGCGGCCTCGATTTCCGGGATGACGCGCAGATGGGCGGGCTGGTCGCCCCCCTCGCGGCACAGGCTGTCCAGGAACCAGTCGTAATTCGCGGCGGACGCCGGAGAGATCGACATGGCGTTCCATTCGCCGCGCGCGATGCCGTTGCGGCAGAACCAGCGCGGATCGGACAGGGGTCGGTCGGTGACGGTCTCGTTGATGGAATAGGTGCCGGCGACGATGGCGACGCAGCCCTGCCCGTACCCGCCCGAGCCCAAGGCCGATGCGGTCACGTCATGCAGTCCGGCCACAACCGGCGTGCCCGCGGCCAGGCCGGTCAGGGCGGCCGCATCCGCCGTGACATGGCCCACGACCTGATCGGGCAGGGCGATGTCAGGCAAGGGCAGGCCCGGCAGGCCGAAGATGCCGGGGATGTCGGGGGCGAAGCCTTGGGTTGCGACATCGGTGAAGGCGGTGCTGGCCTCGGTCAGGTCGGTGCCGATGCGGCCGGTCAGGCGATAGGTCAGCCAGTCCTTGCAGGCCAGCACATGCCCGATCGCGGCAAACCGCGCGGGGTCATGGTCGCGCAGCCACGCCAGGATCGCCGACGGCGCCGAGGCATGGGGCATCTGCCCCGTCCGCGCCAGCGCGCGCGCGGCGGTCCCGTCCGCGACCCAGCCGTCCGCGACGCCGCCCGCGCGGCTGTCCAGCGACAGGATGCCCGGTCCCAGGGGCACGCCCGCCCGGTCCAGCAGATACAGCCCGTCGCCATGCGCGGTCGCGGCGACGGCGCCGATGTCGCGGGCTGGGCGACCGCAGGCGGCGATGGCCTCGGCCATGGCGGCGGCTGTCTGGCACCACAGGTCCTCCATGTCGCGTTCGACATGGCGCGGCTGCGGCATGACCTGCGCCACGCGGCGGCGCGCAGTGGCCAGAACCCGGCCGGTGGCGTCGAAGATCACCGCCTTGGTGACGGTCAGCCCGTTGTCGATGCCCAGGATCAGCATGGCGTCAGTCCCCCGTCACGGCGATCTGCACCTCGACGCCGCTGCGGCGCAGGGCGGTGATCTGGTCGGGGGCAGTGCGGTCGTCGGTGATGATCAGGTCGAAATCCTCGATGCCGCCCATCGAGTGCAGGGCGCGGCGGGTGAACTTGGTGTGATCGGCCAGCAGGATGCGGCGGCTGGCGGCGTCCAGCATGGCGCGCTTCGTCTCGGCCATCTCGGGGGACTGGTGAAAGACCTGGTCGTCGGTGACGGCGGCCATCGACAGGATCGCCACGTCCGCGCGCAGGCGGCGGATCTGGGCGGTGGTCTGCGGTCCCATGAAGGCGTTGCACCAATGGTGGAACTGGCCGCCCAGACCCAGCAGCGTCATGTCGCCGATCTCCTTGATTGCGCTCATCAGCGTCAGCGAATTGGTGATGACCGTCAGCGGTACCCGTGCGGCCAGATGCGGCACCATGCGCAGCACGGTGGTGCTGTCGTCCAGAAACACCGCCTGGCCCGGTTCGACCTGCTGGGCCGCCAGCTGCGCGATGGCGGATTTCTGCGGACCCTGGCGGGTGTCGCGATACAGGTCGCTGGCCTCGATCAGGCTGGTGGGGGCGGCGGACACGATGCCGCGCGACTTGCGCAGCAGGCCCTTGGCGGCCAGTTCGTCCAGGTCGCGGTGCGCGGTCATCAGGCTGATGCCGAAGCGGTCGGTCAGATCCTCGATCCGCAGGCTGCCCTCGGCCATGACGGCCTGCGCGATCAGCTGGCGACGCGCCTGCAGGCGGGCCTGTCGGCTGTCCGAGGGGATCATGTCCATGGGGATGCGGCCCTTGCGTGGGTGGGGCGCGCGCGTGACGGCGCGCGCCCCGGTGGCGTCACTGGTCCAGAACGAAGGCGGCGCTGTAGCTGTCCACGTTCTCCGGCGTGATCAGCAGGCAGTCGAACAGCTGCTTTTCGGTCTCGACGCCGGTCTCTCCGGTCTTGATGAAGGTGTCGGCCTGGCGGACGGCCTCCTCGGCGAAGACGGCGACGGGCTGCAGGACGGTATAGGCCATCTCTCCGGCCTTCACCGCCTCGACGGCGTCGGGGCTGCCGTCAAAGCCGCCCACGGTCACGGCGTCCAGCTTGCCGGCCTCCTTCAGCGCGGCGATGGCGCCGAGCGCCATCTCGTCATTGCCCGAGATGACGCCGGTGATGTCGGGGTTCGCCTGCAGCAGCGACTGCATGCGCTGATAGCCTTGGGTGCGGTCCCAGTTGGCGACTTCCTGGCCGACCTTCTCGAACTCGGGATACTGGCTCAGAACCGTCTCGTAGCCGTTCGAACGGGTCTGGGCGTTGTTGTCCGAGGGGTTGCCGAACAGCTCGACGAACTGACCGCCTTCCTCGCCCATGGCCTCGACCCAGGCCTGCGCGCCCAAGGCCGCGCCCTGCGCGTTGTTCGACACCAGCTGCGCCTTGGCCAGGCCCTCCTGGTTGATCTCGGCGTTGACCAGAAAGACCGGGATGCCCGCATCGACGGCCTTCTGCACCGCACCGACCGAACCGTCGGCATTGGCCGGGTCCAGGATGATCGCGACCGACTGGTTGGTGATCGCGGTGTCGATCAGCGTGCTTTCGGTGTTGGTGTCGCCGCGATGGGCGGCCACGTTGGCGGTATAGCCCAGCTCCTCGGCGGTGGCCTTGGCGACCTCGCCCTCGGTGAACCAGTAGGGGTTGGCCGGATCGTTCACGATCACGGTGATCAGCCCCTCGGCCCAGGCCGATCCGGCCATCAGCGGCACGGTGGCCACGGCGGCCATCAGCATCCGGCGCGTCATCTTCATCATTTGGTCTCTCTCCCTTGGTGTGGTGATCCTGCCCGGTGCGGGGCAGTCTTTCCGCGCGCCATCCCTGTGGCGCGCGGGGAAGGTCGGGGGGCAGGGCCTCACGTCTTGCGCGTGCCGCTGCCGTATTGAAGCGAGTTCATCAGCACGGCCAGCACGATCACCGCGCCCGTGAACACCGTCTGCCAGTAGGAGCTGACCCCGATGATCACCAGGCCCGCCGACAGGAAGCCGATGACGAAGGCGCCCAGCATCGTGCCGCGCACGTTGCCGCGCCCGCCGGTCAGGGCCGCGCCGCCGATCACGACCGCGGCGATGGCGGTCAGTTCATACGCGTTGCCCGCCGTGGGCCCGGCCGAGGTCAGCTGCGACGCCAGGACCAGCCCCGCGGCGGCGGCCAGCGCGCCCGACACCATGTAGACGGTGATCTTGACCCGCTTGACCGGCACGCCGGACAGCTCCGCCGCGCGTTCGTTGCCGCCCGATGCGTAAAGCCAGCGCCCGAAGGCCGACCGGCCCAGCATCAGCCCCGCGGCGATCGCCACGACCGCCAGCACGATCACGCTGATGGGCACGCCGCCGATGCGGTAGAAGCCCAGCCAGTTGAAGCCGGTATTGCCCAGGGCCTCGGACCCGCGCAGGTTGTTGTAGGTCAGCCCGTTGGTCATCAACAGCGCGATGCCGCGCGCCACGTACATGACCCCAAGCGTCGCCACGAAGGGCGGCACCTTGAAGATCGCGACCAGCACGCCGTTGACCGCGCCCACGGCCGCGCCCACGCACAGCGTCAGCACCACGACCGCCCAGACCGGCGGATACAGGATCACGCCAAGCGCATCCAGTTCGACCCCCTGCATCATCGCGCCGGCGACCACGCCCGACAGCGCCAGGATGGAGCCCACGGACAGGTCGATCCCGCCGTTCAGGATGACCAGCAGCATGCCGATGGACAGGATGCCAAAGATCGCGACCTGGCTGGACATGATCAGCAGGTTCGACAGCGTGAAGTAGTTCGGCGACAGAAACGAGAAGACCGCGATGATGGCGATCAGCGCGAAGAAGGCGCGCCCTTCCAGCAGCAGGCGGCCCAGATGGAACTGGCGGCCTTTCGCGGGGGCGGTCGTGGTGGTTGCGGACATGTGTTCCCTCCCTCGGGCGCGTCAGGCGGCCACGGACTCGCCCGAGGCGGCCATGATCCGGTCCTTGGACACGGTGCTGTCGAATTCGGCCGTGATGCGGCCCTTGTGCATGACGATGATCCGGTGGGCGATGGACAGGCATTCGCTGACCTCGGAGGTGGAATAGACCACCGCCAGCCCAGCCCGCGCGCCTTCCGCCAGCAGGCGGAACACCTCGGCCTTGGCACCGATGTCGATGCCGCGCGACGGCTCGTCCAGCAGGATCGCGCGGGGCCGGGTGGCCAGCATCTTGCCGATCACGACCTTCTGCTGGTTGCCGCCCGACAGCGATCCGATGGGGGCGCCGCCGCCCGATGTCTTGACCGTCACGCGGCGGATGCTGTCGTCGATCAGGTCGCGTTCGGCGCGGGTGCTGGTGAACAGCCCCCGCGTGAACCGCGCGATCGAGGCCAGCGACAGGTTCTGGCCGACGCTCATGGTCTGGACCAAGCCATCGCGCTGGCGGTCCTCGGGGACCAGGGCCAGGCCGCGGGCGATGCGCTCGCCGATGGACAGGTGGCTGATCTCGTGCCCTTCCAGCACGATCTGGCCGCCGGTGGCGCGCAGCCGCCCCGCGACCGTCTCCAGCAGTTCGGTGCGGCCCGCGCCCATCAGGCCATAGATGCAGACGATCTCTCCGGCGCGCACGTCCAGGTTCAGCCCGCGCACCAGGTCCTGGCCGGTGGCGTCCGGGACCGACAGGTCGCGGATCGACAGGGCGACCTTGCCCATGGTGCTGTCCGGGGGCGAGCCCAGGTCGTAATTCTCGCCGACCATGTTGCGCACGATCCATTCCAGGTCGATCTGGGCGCGCGGCGCATAGGCGGTCATCACCCCGTCGCGCAGCACCACCGCATGGTCGGTGATGGTCAGCGCCTCCTCCAGGTGGTGCGAGATATAGACGATGCTGACGCCCCGCGCGGTCAGGTCGCGAATGACTTTGAACAGAACCTCGACCTCGCTGGCGGACAGCGCGCTGGTCGGTTCGTCCATGATCAGGATGCGGCTGTCCACCAACAGGGCGCGGGCGATCTCGACGATCTGCTGCTGGCCCAGGCGCAGGTCCTCGACCAGGGTCGCAGGGTCGATCTGCTCCTCCAGCTCATCCATGAGGGCGCGGGTCTGGCGGTCCTCCTCGGCGTAATCGACGCCTAAGGGGCCCATGATCTCGCGGCCCATGAAGATGTTGTCGCGCACCGACAGGTTCGGGGCCAGCGACAGCTCCTGGTGGATGATGGAAATCCCCCGGTCGCGCGCGTCATTCGCATTGGCGAAGGCCACCGGCTGGCCGTCCAGCACGATCTGGCCCGATGTGGGTTGGATCACGCCCGACAGGATCTTCATCAGCGTGGATTTTCCCGCGCCGTTCTCTCCGAAGAGGGTGGTGACCTGGCCGCGATGGATGTCGAAATTCACGCCCTTCAGCGCGTGGACCTGACCATAGGACTTGGCCACGTTGCGGGCGGCAAGGACAACCTGGGCGCTCATTGGACCTCCAGCGCGACGGGGGTGATCAGCCAGTTCGACGGGTTGATCAGCCGGAACGCCCCGGTCACCGTCACCTGCTTGCCCGCCAGGGCGGTGGTGTCGATGGGGGCCAGCACCTCGGCCGCCATGGCGCGGTTGATGCCCGATCCCGCGTCCTGGTATTCGATCTGGTTCTTGAAGGCGCCGAAGGCGATGTCGCCCGGCGCGTCGCGCAGGTCGGTGCCGTTGATCGCGGGGCCGGTCTGCACGCGGATGCGCAGATCCTCGGGCAGGCCCTCGACGGTCAGCGGATAGACCCCGGCCCGCGGCTCTCCGGCGGTGCCGGTCACGGTTACCATCATGATGGCGCCGGTCGATGCGGGCGTGCCGTATTCGGCGATGGCCGCGTCCTGATCGGCGGCGATGGCCGCGGCCAGGTCGGTGGCGGGCACGGCGCGTTCGATCACCGCGTCGCGGATGCGCGGGAATTCCTGCGTGCCATAGGTGTCGGGCGAAAACGCCTGCTGGCGGGCATCTGCCTCGGAGCCGACCTGCACCACGGTGGTATCCAGCGCGATGGCGGCCAGGACGGCCAGGCCCAGGGCCACGGACAGGATCAGGCCGCGACGGCTGGCGGCGGGGGCCCGGGGGGCGGTGGTGCTGTCGGTCATCGGTCTGCCTCTGGCTGGAACACGGGGCGGGCGGGCGCACATCTCATGGTTGATGATAACTTCACGTGATCGACCTCGCGGAGAGGATGCGCATCGGGGCCTGTCCTGTGGCGGTCGCCGCACGGGCCGCATCCATGGCGCGAAGGCATGCGGGGCGCAAGCCTGTGCTGGCGAAAGTCGTCATGCGCTCCGGCCTCCCCTCCGGTCGATTCGCGTGGCGCGGGCCTGTGATTGCGGCGATTCCGCGCATCCTTTCGGACGCGAACAGGACCAGCTTAGATGAAATAAATTGCCGTGTCCGTAAAAAAATACGTTCCCTGTGCGATCATCGTGATATAAACCGAGGCCAAGGGATGGAGGCATCATGACGGACAAGCAGCGCGATGTGCTGATCGGAATCGATGCCGGGACCTCGGTCATCAAGGCCGTGGGGTTCGATCTTTCCGGGCGTCAGCTGGGCGCGGCGGCGGTGCCGAATCGCTATGCGACCGGGGCGCAGGGCGCAGCGACGCAGGACATGTCCCGCACCTGGGATGATTGCGCCGCCGCGCTGCGCGGGCTAGCCGATCATATCCCGAACCTAGCGGGGCGGACCGCGGCGCTGTCCGTGACGGGGCAGGGCGACGGCACCTGGCTGGTCGGAGACGACGGCCCGGTGGGCGATGCCTGGCTGTGGCTGGACGCGCGTGCCGCACCGACCGTCGGCCGGTTGGGCCAGGACCGCGCCCGGTTCGAGGCGACGGGCACCGGCCTGAACACCTGCCAGCAGGGCGCGCAGATGGCCCATATGGACGCCCATCATCCGGACCTGCTGGATGGGGCGCGGGTCGCGCTGCATTGCAAGGACTGGCTGTATCTGAACCTGACCGGCGTTCGGGCGACAGACCCGTCCGAGGCCAGCTTCACCTTCGGCAACTTCCGCAGCCGGGCCTATGATGACACGGTCATCGACGCGCTGGGCCTGACGCATCGGCGCGGCCTGCTGCCGCCGATCATCGATGGCACACAGGTGACCCATCCGCTGACCGCGGATGCCGCTGCGGCGACGGGCCTGCTGGCAGGCACGCCGGTCAGCCTGGGCTATGTCGACATGGTGATGACCGCGCTGGGTGCGGGCGTGCTGGGTGGGGCGGGCGACGTGGCCTGTTCGACGGTCGGCTCGACCGGGGTGCATCTGCGCGCCGTGACCGCCGACCGGGTGCATCTGAACGATCAGGGCACGGGCTATGTCATATGCCTGCCGGTGCCGGGCGTGGTCACGCAGGTCCAGACCAACATGGCGGCGACGTTGAACCTCGATTGGGTACTGGGGTTGGCGGCGGGTATCCTGTCGGACATGGGCCAGCCGGTGACGCATCGCGACCTTGTCGCGCGGCTGGACGGCTGGCTGGGCCAGGCCGCGCCGGGGCAGATCCTGTACCACCCCTATATCTCGGATGCCGGGGAACGCGGGCCCTTCGTCGATGCTGCGGCGCGGGCCGGGTTCACCGGCCTGTCGGCGGGCCATCGCTATCCCGATCTGGTGCGCGCCGTGGCCGAAGGGCTGGGCCTGGCCATGCGCGACTGTTACGCCGCGATGGGGCCGCTTCCGTCCGAACTGCGCCTGACCGGTGGGGCGGCGCGGTCGCCCGCCCTGCGGCGCATTTTGTCGGCCGCGCTGGACGCGCCGGTCCGCGTGTCCGACCGCGACGAGGCCGGGGCCGCGGGGGCCGCGATGATGGCTGCCGTGGCCATCGGCGCCTATCGCGACATGGACGCCTGCATCGCCGAATGGGTCACGCCCCTGCTGCGCGCCCCCGAGGCCCCCGATTCCCATCTGGCCGCGACCTATGCGCGGCTGTTCCCCGCCTTTGCCGCGACCCGCGCCGCCCTGCCGCCTGTCTGGGCGGCCATGGCGCGGGCCCGCACCACGACAGGAGAGTAGGATGACCCAAGGCCACGAGATGATCGATCTGTTCGTGATCGGTGGCGGCATCAACGGCGCGGGCGTCGCGCGCGATGCCGCGGGGCGGGGCCTGTCGGTCGTGCTGTGCGAAAAGGACGACCTGGCGCAGGGCACCTCGTCGCGCTCGGGCAAGCTGGTCCATGGTGGGCTGCGCTATCTGGAATATTACGAATTCCGCCTCGTCCGCGAGGCGCTGATCGAACGAGAGGTGCTGCTGGCCGCGGCCCCGCACATCATCTGGCCGATGCGCTTCGTGCTGCCGCACAGCCCCGACGACCGGCCCGCCTGGTTGGTCCGGCTGGGGCTGTTCCTCTATGACAACCTGGGCGGGCGGAAAAAACTGCCGGGCACGCGCACGCTGGACCTGCGCCGCGATCCCGAGGGCGCGCCGCTGCTGGACAAGTACCATAAGGGGTTCGAATACAGCGATTGCTGGGTTGACGACGCGCGGCTGGTGGTGCTGAACGCGGTCGATGCGGCGGAGCGCGGCGCGACCGTCCTGACCCGCACCGCCTGCGTGTCGGCACGCCGCGAGGGCGACGCCTGGTCCGTGACCACCCGCGACACCGTCACCGGAGAGGAACGGCAGTTCCGCGCCCGCTGCCTGGTCAACTGCGCCGGTCCCTGGGTCAGCGACTTCATCACCCGCGTGGCGGGGTCGAATTCGGCCCGCAACGTGCGCCTGGTCAAGGGCAGCCACATCATCGTGCCGAAATGGTGGGCGGGGACCAACGCCTATCTGGTGCAGAACCACGACAAGCGCGTGATCTTCATCAACCCCTACGAGGGCGACATGGCGCTGATCGGCACGACCGACATCGCCTATGACGGCCGGGCCGAGGACGTCACCGCCGACGAATCCGAGATCGACTATCTGCTGGCCGCCGTGAACCGCTATTTCAAGGAGAAACTGCGCCGGTCCGACGTGATCCACAGCTTTTCGGGCGTGCGCCCGCTGTTCGACGACGGGCAGGGCAACCCGTCGGCGGTCACGCGGGACTATGTGTTCGACCTGGACAAGACCGGAGGCGCGCCGCTGCTGAACGTCTTCGGCGGCAAGATAACCACCTTTCGCGAACTGGCCGAACGCGGCATGCACCGCCTGACCGAGGTGTTCCCGCAGATGGGCCCCGACTGGACCGAGACCGCGACCCTGCCGGGCGGCGAGATCGCCAATGCCGATTACGAAAGCTTTGCCAATCTGCAGCGCGAACTGCACCCCTGGATGCCGCGCGCGCTGGTCCAGCATTATGGCCGCCTGTACGGCGCGCGGACCAAGGATGTCGTGGCGGGCGCCATGACCCTGTCGGGCCTGGGACGCCATTTCGGCGGACAGCTTTACGAGGCCGAGGCGCGGTATCTGGTCGCCAAGGAATGGGCACGCACGCCGCAGGACATCCTGACCCGGCGCACCAAGCATTATCTGCACCTGACCAAGGACCAGCAGGCGGCCTTTGCCGCGTGGTTCGACGACACCCTGGCGCCGGAGATCGCGTGATGCTGACCCTGTCGCTGAACACCAATCCGCTGGTCAACCGTTTTGCCGATCCGGACGACCTGATCGACACGGTCGCGCGGGATCTGCAGATCCGCGACCTGCAGTTGACGCATGAGTTCATCAATCCCTCCTGGCCCGCGCCGGTGATCCGCCGCCTGACCCGGCAGATGCGCGCGGCGCTGGACCGGACCGGGGTGCGCGTCACCAGTGGCATGACCGGGCCCTATGGTCGGCTGAATCATTTCGGCCATCCTGATGCGGATGTGCGGCGATACTATGTCGACTGGTTCAAGACCTTCGCGGACATCACCGCCGATCTGGGCGGTCGGTCGGTGGGCACGCAGTTCGCGATCTTCACCTATCGCGATTACGACGGTCCGGCCCGGCGCGAGGATCTGATCCGCATCGCCATCGACTGCTGGGCCGAGGTTGCCGAGCATGCGAAGGCCGCCGGGCTGGACTATGTCTTCTGGGAGCCCATGAGCGTGGGCCGCGAATTCGGAGAGACGATCCCGGCCGCCCTGGCGCTGCAGGACCGGCTGAGCGCGGCCGACATGGCGGTGCCGATGTGGATGATGGCCGATATCGACCACGGCGACGTCACCAGCCCCGATCCGGACGATCTGGACCCCTATGCCTGGGCCCGCGCCGTGCCGCGCGTCAGCCCGATCATCCACATCAAGCAGTCGCTGATGGACAAGGGCGGCCACCGCCCTTTCACCGCCGAATTCAACGCCAAGGGCCGCGTCCAGCCGGAACCCCTGCTGGAGGCGCTGGCCCAGGGCGGCGCGGTCGACAACGAGATCTGCCTGGAGCTGTCCTTCAAGGAACGCGACCCGAACGACCGGCAGGTCATCGCCCAGATCGCCGAAAGTGTCGCATTCTGGGCGCCGCATATCGACACCGGGGCGGATAAGCTGAATATCTGACCCATCATCGACAGGACGCCCCATGCCCCAGCTCTTTGCCTTTGCCACCGCTACCGAGATCCTGTTCGGCCGGGGGCAGGCGGCGATGGCCGCCGGGCGGGTCGCGGCCCTGGGGCGGCGGGTCCTGCTGATCCATGGCCGCGATCCGGGCCGCAGCGCGGCGCTGGCTCGCGATCTGGCCGCGGCGGGCTGTTCGGTCGCAACCTTCGCCGTTCCGCATGAACCCGACATCGCCCTGATTGAGGCAGGCGTCCGGACGGGCGCGGAGGTCCAGGTCGTCGTCGCGATGGGCGGCGGGGCGGTGATCGACGCGGGCAAGGCCCTGGCGGCCTGCCTGACCATGACCCGTCCGCTGATGGATCATCTGGAAGTCGTGGGACAGGGGCTGCCGCTGGACCATCCCCCGTTGCCCTTCGTGGCCATCCCCACCACCGCCGG
Source organism: Paracoccus marcusii (assembly GCF_028621715.1). Taxonomy (NCBI): domain Bacteria; kingdom Pseudomonadati; phylum Pseudomonadota; class Alphaproteobacteria; order Rhodobacterales; family Paracoccaceae; genus Paracoccus; species Paracoccus marcusii. The sequence goes on from NZ_CP117466.1 coordinate 1,801,259, forward strand.
CACCGGGGCCGAGGTCACCCGCAACGCCGTGATCGGCGTCCCCGAGGCGCGCCGCAAGGTCAGCCTGCGCGATGCGCGGATGCTGCCGGCGCTGGCCATCGTGGACCCGGCCCTGACGGACGGCTGTCCGCGCGCGGTGACGCTGGCCTCGGGGCTGGATGCCGTCACGCAGGTGATCGAGCCCTATGTCTGCACCCGCGCCAATCCGCTGACCGACGCGCTGTGCCGCGACGCGATCCCGCGTGGGCTGGCGTCGCTGGTCCGCCTGATGCAGGCCGAAGACCCGCAAGCGCGCGACGAGATGGCCTGGGTCAGCCTGTGCGGCGGCCTGGCGCTGGCCAATGCGGGGCTGGGCGCGGTGCATGGGCTGGCCGGCCCCTTGGGCGGGCTGACCGGGGCGGCGCATGGCGCGATCTGCGGCACGCTGCTGCCGCATGTGCTGGTCGCGAACCGCCGGGCGGTCACGGACCGCGCGCTGGCGGCCCGGCTGGACCAGGTGGGCGCCTGGATCGGGGCGGCGTTCGGGCGGGCCGATGCATCGGTGGCCGAGGCCGCAGCGCTGCTGGCCGACTGGTCCCGTGCGGCGGGCCTGCCGGGGCTGGACGCCCTGGGGATCGACGCGGCGGCACGCCAGGCCGCGGCGCAGGCGGCGGCCGCGTCGTCGTCGATGAGGGCCAACCCGGCGCCCCTGTCGGCCGACGATCTGGACGCCTTGATGCGGGCCGCCGCCTGATGGCCCGGCGGGGACCGGTCGATCCGGAGCAGAGCCTGGCGATCCGGGCGGCCTGGCTGCATTACGCGGGCGGGCTGACTCAGGCTGCCGTCGCCAAGCGGCTGGGCCTGCCCGGCGTCAAGGCGCACCGCCTGATCGCCCGCGCCGTGGCCGAGGGCGTGGTCAAGGTCACCATCGACGGAGAGATCGTCGAATGCGCCATGCTGGAGGATCAGCTGTGCGCGCGCTATGGGCTGGACCACTGCGAGGTTGCCCCCGACCTGGGCGAGGACGGCATGCCCCTGCGTGCCCTGGGTCTGGCGGGCGCGGGCTTCCTGCGCCGCGAGATCGAGCGGGGCGCACACAGGGTCATCGGGCTGGGTCATGGCCGGACGCTGGCGGCGGCGGTCCGGCAGATGCCGCGCTTTGACGCGCGCGCGGTGCGCTTCGTGGCGGTCCTGGGCGGGCTGACGCGCAATTATGCGGCGAACCCGCATGACGTGATGCATACGCTGGCGGAAAAGACCGGGGCGCAGGCCTTCGTGATGCCGGTGCCGTTCTTTGCCAATTCCGAAGGCGACCGGGCCGTGCTGCTGTCCCAGCCCGGCGTGCGCGACATCTTCGATCTGTCGAACAGCGCCACGCTGACCTTCGTGGGCATGGGCACGGCTGATGCGGGCGCGCAGCTGGTCGCATCCGGCATGATCGAGGCGCGCGAGATCGCCGAGATCAACGCCGCGGGGGGCGTCGGAGAGATGATGGGGTATTTCTTCGATGCCACGGGTCGCGTGCTGGACACGACGCTGAGCGCGCGGACGCTGTCGGTGGACCTGAACCGGGGGCAGGATCAGCGTATCGTGGTCATCGCCGGCGGCGCGGAAAAGGTCGCGGCCATTCGCGCGGTGCTGAACAGCGGGCGCCTGTCCGGGCTGATCACCGACGAGGCGACGGCGCGTGCGCTGATGGCGGGGTGACCCAAACGGGGACGGGTCGGGGAAACCCCGACCCGGTCGCTGCCGCTGGGCCCCGCGCGCGCTTTGCGCGCGTGGGGAGCATCGTGGCAAGGCCGCTTGCGGCCTTGGCCTTTGGATCAGTGGCCTGTCACCAGGCGGGCGCGGGCGATGATGGCCTCGGGGGTGATGCCGAACTCCTGGTACAGCCGGTCGATCGGGGCCGATGCACCGAAGCCGGTCATGCCGATCACGTCGTCCTCGGTCGCGACATAGCGGGTCCAGCCGAACTTGCCCGCAGCCTCGACCGCGATGCGGGGCGCCGTGCCAAGCACCTGGGCGCGGTAATCCGCGTCCTGCGCCTCGAACAGCTCCCAGCTGGGCATCGACACCACGGCCACGGCCATGCCTTCGGCGGCCAGCGCCTCGGCGGCCTCCACGGCGATGGCGACCTCGGTGCCGGTGGCGATCAGGGTCACGTCGCGGCCCTCGCCGAACTGGCGGATCACATAGGCACCCTTGGCGGTCAGGTTCTCGGACCCGGTCTCCGTGCGCAGCTGCGGGACGTCCTGGCGGGACAGGGCCAGGAGCGACGGCACGGTCCGGTTGCGGATCGCGATGTCCCAGGCCTCCAGCGTCTCGACCGTGTCGGCGGGGCGCAGGACGGTCAGACCGGGGATGGCGCGCAGGGACGCCAGATGCTCCACCGGCTGGTGGGTCGGGCCGTCCTCGCCCAGGCCGATGCTGTCATGGGTCATGACATAGATCGTGCCCACCCCCATCAGCGCCGACAGGCGGATCGCGTTGCGGGCATAGTCGGAAAATACCAGGAACGTGCCGCCATAGGCGATCACGCCACCATGCAGGTTCAGCCCGTTCATCGCGGCGGCCATGCCGAACTCTCGCACGCCATAGCCGATGTAGCGGCCGGGCGCCTCGCGCGTGTACTGCGTGTCGACGGCCTTGACGCGGGTCAGGTTCGATCCGGTCAGGTCGGCCGATCCGCCGATCATTGCGGGCACGGCCGGGGTCAGCGCCTCCAGCGCCATCTGGCTGGCCTTGCGGGTCGCGGCCTTCTTGGGCGCGGCGAAGAGCGCGTCGCGGGCGGCGGCGAGGGCCGCGTCATAGCCCTCGGGCAGGGCGCCCGACAGGCGCTGCGTCAGGGCCGCGCCCTTGGGCGATGCGGCCAGACGGGCCTCCCAGGCCTCGCGGTCGGCGGCCCCGCGCGCGCCGATTTCGCGCCACTCGGCGCCCAGATCGTCGGGGATCACGAAGGCGTCGTGGCTCCAGCCCAGGGCCTCGCGGGTCAGTGCGCCCTCATCCTTGCCCAAAGGCGATCCGTGCACGGAATAGCTGCCCGCGCGGTTGGGAGAGCCGAAGCCGATGATCGTCTTCATCGCGATCAGCGAGGGCTTGCCCGTCTCTGCCTTGGCGGCCTCCATCGCGGCGTCCAGGGCGCGGCCGTCATGGCCGTCGCAGCTCTGGACATGCCAGCCGCAGGCCTTGAACCGTGCCGGGATGTCCTCGGAGAAGCTGACCGAGGTCGGGCCATCGATGGTGATGCTGTTGTCGTCATAGAGCACGATCAGCTTGCCCAGGCCCAGATGGCCCGCCAGGCTGATCGCCTCCTGGCCGATGCCCTCCTGCAGGCAGCCGTCGCCCAGCATGACCCAGGTGCGGTGATCGACCAGGTCATCGCCGAACTCTCCGGCCAGCGCGCGTTCCGCCAGCGCCATGCCGACGGCCGTGGCCAGGCCCTGGCCCAGGGGGCCGGTCGTGGTCTCGACGCCCTTGGCATGGCCGTATTCCGGATGGCCCGCGGTGATCGCGCCCCATTGGCGGAAATTCCGGATCTGATCCAGCGTCATGTCCTGGTACCCGGTCAGGTGCAGCAGGCTGTAGAGCAGCATGGACGCGTGCCCGTTCGACAGCACGAAGCGGTCGCGGTCGGGCCAGTCGGGATTGGCCGCGTCGAACTTCAGGTGGTTGCGGAACAGCACGGTGGCGGCATCGGCCATGCCCATCGGGGCGCCGGGATGGCCGCTGTTGGCGGCGTTCACGGCGTCGATGGTCAGTGCGCGGATGCAGTTCGCCAAGGCGAAGTTCTGCGGGTCCAGATCGGCCTTGGCGGCGATGGCGGGGTCTTTGGGGGTGTCTAAGGGCATGGCGGTCCTCCTGTCGCGCCCTCCATAACCCGTCGCCGTCATCATCACAACAAAAAATCACAAAGTCACAAAGTTGGTGTTGTTATGTGCGCGGATCATGTTATGAAATCGGCGAACCAGGGGAGGGTTTGGGTGAAACGCGAAGAACGCAGACAGGCGATCATGGATCTGCTGGTCGCGGCACGCGCCGTGGACCTGGACGATCTGGCGGCCCGTTTTGCGGTCAGCAAGATGACCATCCATCGCGATCTGGACGACCTGGAACAGGCGGGCCTGCTGCGCAAGGTCCGCGGCGGCGCCACCATCGAGGCCGGCACCCAGTTCGAGAGCGATTTCCGCATCCGCGCCCTGCAGGACGGAGAGGCCAAGATCCGCATGGCCCATGCCGCCCGCGCCCTGATTGAGCCGGGGATGACCGTGATGGTCAATGACGGCTCGATGGCGGCGCTCTTGGGCGCCAGCCTAACGGAATGTGCGCCCCTGTCGGTCATCACCAACAACGCCGCCGTGATCGAGCGGCTGAAGGATGCGCCGCGCGTCACGCTGATCGCGCTTGGCGGCATCTACAGCGCCAAGTTCAACGGTTTTTTCGGCATGGTCACGGAAAGCGCGCTGGCCGGTCTGCATGCGGACCTGGCCTTCATCTCGACCCCCGCGGTGGCGGGACTGCGGGCGTTCCACATGGACGACAACGCGGTCCGGGCCAAGCGCGCGATGATGCACGCGGCGGAACGCAGCGTGCTGCTGGTCAACCACGCGCGCTTCGGGCGCAGCGCGCTGCATGCGCTGGCCGACCTGACCGAATTCGACGCCATCATCACCGACGCGCCCCCCGCACCCGAGGATCGCGCCGCGATCGACCGGGCGGGCATCGCGCTGACCATCGCAAAGGACCCCGCATGACCCCATTCTGGATCGGCACCAGCTGGAAGATGAATAAGACCCTGGCCGAGGCGATGACATTTGCCCAAGGGTTGCGCGGCACGCCCGCGCCCGCGGGCATCCAGCGCTTCGTCATCCCGCCCTTCACCGCCTGCCGCCAGGTGGCCGACGCGCTGTCGGACACCGACGTCAAGGTCGGCGCACAGAACATGCACTGGGACGACGCGGGCGCCTGGACCGGAGAGATCAGCCCCGTGATGCTGACCGATTGCGAGCTGGACATCGTGGAGCTGGGCCACAGCGAACGCCGCGAGCATTTCGGAGAGACGGACAGGACCGTGGGCCTGAAGACCGCCGCCGCCGTTCGCCACGGCCTGATCCCGCTGATCTGCATCGGCGAGACCCTGGCCGAGCGCGAGGCTGGCCGCGCCACGCAGGTGCTGGAAACGCAGGTCCGCGCCGCTTTGGAGCCGGTGGCAGGGTCCGACGCCACGATCCTGCTGGCGTATGAGCCGGTTTGGGCGATCGGCGCGAACGGCATCCCCGCGACATCGGATTATGCCGATGCGCGGCAGGCCGAGATCATCGCGGTCGCGCAGGACGTGCTGGGCCGCCGCGTGCCCTGCCTCTACGGCGGGTCGGTCAATCCGGGCAACTGCGCGGAACTGATCGCCTGCCCGCATATCGACGGGCTGTTCATCGGGCGGTCGGCCTGGGACGTGAACGGCTATCTGGACATCCTGGCGCGCTGCGCCGCAACCATCGGAGAGAACGCATGAAACTGGCAATCGCAGGGGACAGCGCGGGCGAAGGTCTGGCCAAGGTTCTGGCCGACCACCTCAAGGACCGCTTTGAGGTCTCGGAAATCAGCCGCACCGACGAAGGCCCCGACGCCTTCTATGCCAACCTGTCGGACCGGGTGGCCAGCCAGGTCATGGACGGCACCTATGACCGCGCCATCCTGGTCTGCGGCACGGGCATCGGCGTCTGCATCGCGGCCAACAAGGTGCCAGGCATCCGCGCCGCCCTGACGCATGACACCTATTCGGCCGAACGCGCCGCCCTGTCGAACGACGCGCAGATCATCACCATGGGTGCCCGCGTCATCGGGGCCGAAGTCGCCAAGACCATCGCCGACGCATGGCTGGCGCAGACCCAGAACTTCGACCGCAACGGCAAGTCGGCGGGCAATGTCAACGCCATCGACGCGGTCGGCGCGAAATACGCGGGCCGGTGATGCTGCGCCTGCCGACGGACGGGCCCGCGACGGGGCCGCTGCTGGACGATGTGCTGGCGCGCGAGGGCGCGGCGGTCATCGTGGCGGCCATCGCGCGCGCGCTTCCGCCCCTGGCCGCGCGGCTGGCGGCGGGGCGCCTGCATGGCGACCCCGAGGCCATCGTCGGCACCAATGACAGCGGCGACCGGCAGAAGGCGCTGGACGTCGCGGCCCACGACCACATGATCGCCGCCCTGCGCGCGGCGGGCGTGCGCCAGGTCCTGTCCGAGGAGGCCCTGGACATCATCCTGCTGAATGAAGGCGGCGCCTTCGACGTGGCGATCGACCCGATCGACGGCTCGGGCAGCATCGGCATCGGCGCGCCCCTGGGGATGCTGTTCAGCATCCTGCCCGCCGATCCGCAGGGATTTCAGCGGACGGGCCGGGCGGCGGTGGCGGCGGGCTACGCCTCCTTCGGTCATTCGGTTGATTTCGGCTGGTCCACCGGCGCGGGCGTCCATGTCGCGACCTGGGACGCCGAGATCCATGCCTTCCGCGTCACCCGCCAGAACCTGCGGCTGAAGCCTCAGGCCTCGACCATCGCCTATAACGCCTCGAACGAACGCCACTGGGCGCCGGGCCTTCAGGCCTGGGCGCGCGATCTGCGCGCAGGGCGGGACGGGCCGCGCGGGCGCGACTTCAACATGCGCTGGCTGGCCGCCGCCGTGGGCGAATTGCACCGCATCCTGCTGAAGGGCGGTGCATTCCTGTACCCCGCCGATACCCGGCCCGGATACGGCGACGGCCGGCTGCGGCTGATCTATGAATGCGTGCCCATCGCCTTCCTGATCGAACAGGCCGGGGGCCGCGCGACCGACGGGCATGGCCCGATCCTGGACCGCGTGCCGCGCGGGCCGCATGACTTCACCCCGCTGTTCTTCGGCGCGTCCGAGGAAATCGACGCGCTTCACGCCGCCCTTCAAGGATAACATCCCATGCCGATGATCACCCTGCGCCAGCTTCTGGACCACGCGGCCGAGCATGACTATGCCGTGCCCGCCTTCAACATCAACAACATGGAGCAGGGCCTGTCGGTCATGCAGGCGGCCCAGGCCACCCGCAGCCCGGTGATCCTGCAGGCCAGCCGCGGCGCGCGGGCCTATGCCAATGACGCGGTGCTGGCGGGGCTGATCGCGGGTCTGGCGCGGGCCTATCCCGACATCCCGATCTGCATGCATCTGGACCATGGCAACGGGCTGGAAACCTGCGCGACCGCGATCCAGAACGGCTTCACCTCGGTGATGATGGACGGGTCGCTGAAATCGGACGGCAAGACGCCCGCCGATTACGCCTATAACGCCGACATCACCCGCCGCGTGACCGAGATGGCCCATGCCTGCGGTGTGTCGGTCGAGGGAGAGCTGGGCGTGCTGGGCAGCCTTGAGACCGGCATGGGCGACGCCGAGGACGGCCACGGCGCAGAGGGCAAGCTGTCCGAGGAGCAGCTGCTGACCGACCCGGACGAGGCCGTGCGCTTTGTCGAGGAGACTGGCGTGGACGCCCTGGCCATCGCCATGGGCACCAGCCATGGCGCCTACAAGTTCACGCGCAAGCCCGACGGCGACATCCTGGCCATGCATGTGATCGAGGAGATCCACCGCCGCCTGCCCAACACCCATCTGGTGATGCACGGCTCCAGTTCGGTCCCCGAGGATCTGCAGGCGATCATCAACGCCCATGGCGGCGACATCCGCCCGACCTGGGGCGTCCCGGTCGAGGAGATCCAGCGTGGCATCCGCCACGGCGTGCGCAAGGTGAACATCGACACCGACAACCGCCTGGCCATGACCGCCGCGATCCGCCGCGTGATGGCCGAACACCCGGCCGAGTTCGATCCGCGCGCCTATCTGAAGCCCGCGATGGCGATGATGGCCCAAGTCTGCCGCGACCGCTTCGAAGCCTTCGGCACGGCCGGCAACGCCGACCGCCTGCGCCCGCTGTCCCTGCCCGAGATGGCCGCGCGCTACTGATCCGTGCGGGCCAGCAGCGCCTCGACCTCGGGGCCGATGGCGTCTACGATCTGTCGGACGCCCTCGGCATTGGGGTGGATGCGATCCTCCTGCATCAGATCGGCCAGGGACAGGCCCTGCGTGGCCTTCTCGCCGATCGGCCCCAGGAAGTCGGGGACCAGCAGGGCGTCGTATTCGGCCGCAAGTTCGGCATACATCGCCTCGAAGTCGCGCTTGAAATCGGGGCCGTAATTGCCCGGCGCGGGCACGCCCGCCAGCAGCACGGGCACCCCCGCCGCCTGCGTCTTGTCCAGGATCGCCGCCAGGTTCGCGCGGCTGGAGGACGGGTCGATCCCGCGCAACAGATCGTTGCCGCCAAGCGCCACGATCATCGCATCGGGCCCGTCCGCCAGCGTCCAGTCGATCCGCGCGGCACCCCCCGCGGTGGTGTCCCCCGACACGCCCGCATTGGTCACCGCGACGTCATGGCCGCGCTCGCGCAGCCACGCCTCCAGCATGGGCACGAACCCCTGATCCTGCGGCAGGCCGTATCCCTGCGTCAGACTGTCGCCCATCGCGGTCAGGCGCAGCGTCTCTGCGTCAGCAGGGGCTGCCCATGATGCCGCGATGGTGACCGCCAGCGCCGCGACGGCGGCCGTCAGGCGGTTGCCTTCGCGGGCGGGCCGACCATATCGTGCCCCGACACCCAGACCGCGACGAAGGAGCGACCCGATGGCCGACCCCGTGATCCGCCTGTCCGATGCGCATCTGACGTTGCAGGGCAATGCCGGGCCGGTCCCGATCCTGCGCGGCCTGTCGCTGCAGGTCGAACGCGGAGAGACGGTCGGGCTGGTGGGTCCTTCGGGATCGGGCAAGTCGTCGCTCCTCATGCTGATGGGCGGTCTGGAACGCGCCACGGGCGGCCTTGTCGAGGCGATGGGTCAGGACCTGACCGCGCTGGACGAGGATGCGCTGGCGCGCTTTCGTCTGTCCCATATGGGGGTGGTGTTCCAGTCCTTCCACCTGATCCCCACCATGACGGCGCTTGAAAATGTCGCGACGCCCCTGGAGCTGGCCGGGGCGCCCGACGCCTTCGACCGCGCGGCGGCGGAACTGGACCGCGTGGGCCTTGGTGCGCGGCGCGACCATTACCCCGCGCAACTGTCGGGCGGAGAGCAGCAGCGCGTGGCCCTGGCCCGCGCCGCCGCGCCGCGCCCGGCCATCCTGCTGGCGGACGAACCCACCGGCAATCTGGACGGGGCGACGGGGCAGGCGATCATGGATCTGCTGTTCGGGCTGCGCGCCGATCATGGCGCGACGCTGGTCCTTGTCACGCATGACCCGGACCTGGCGCGACGCTGCGACCGGGTGATCCGCCTGGCCGACGGCCGTCTGGCCGCCGAGGCCGCGGCATGAGCCTGGCGCTGGCGGCCCGGCTGGCGCGGCGCGACCTGCGCGGGGGCCTGCGCGGGTTCTGGGTGCTGCTGACCTGCCTGGCGCTTGGCGTGGCCGCCATCGCCGCCGTGGGGTCGGTGCGCGCGGCGATCCAGGCGGGGCTGACCGCGCAGGGCGCGATCCTGCTGGGCGGCGATGCCGAGGTGCAGCTTACCTATCGCTTTGCCACGCCCCCAGAGCGGGACTGGCTGGAGGATCGGGCCGTCACGGTATCCGAAATCGTCGATTTCCGGTCCATGGCGGTGGTCGGGCAGGGGGATGCCTCCGAACGCGCCCTGACCCAGGTCAAGGGCGTCGACGCGGCCTGGCCCCTTCTGGGTCAGGCGGTGCTGGACCCGCCCATGCCGCTGGCGCAGGCCTTGGGGGCGACCCCGCAGGGCCTGCCCGGGGGCGTGATGGCGCCGCTGCTGGCCGACAGGCTGGGGCTGTCTCCGGGCGACGTGTTCCGCCTTGGCACGCAGGATTTCGTGCTGACCGCGCGGCTGGTCAGCGAACCCGATGCGGGCGCGGCCAGCTTTGGCTTCGGCCCCCGCACCCTGGTCCTGCGCGAGGCGCTGGCCGACAGCGATCTGTTGGGCGCAGGCACGCTGTATGACAGCAACTATCGGCTGGCGCTGCCGCCGGGGACCGATCTGGACGCGCTGCGGGCTGACTGGCGCGCGGCCTTCCCCGACAGCGGCGCACGCTGGCGCGACAGCCGCCGTGGCGCGCCGGGCATCGACAGTTTCGTGGACCGCATCGGGGCGTTCCTGGTGCTGGTCGGGCTGACCGGGCTGGCCGTGGGCGGCGTCGGCGTGTCGGCCGCGGTGCGCGCCCATCTGGCGCGCAAGACCGAGACCATCGCCGTGCTCAAGACCTTCGGCGCGTCGGGACGCACGATCTTTCAGGTCTATCTGCTGCAGATCGGGGCGGTGACCGCGATCGGCGTCGCGGCGGGGCTGATCCTGGGGGCGCTGGTGCCGCTGGCGCTGGCGCCGCTGCTGACGGCGCGCCTGCCGGTGCCGGCGGTCTTCGGCGTCTATCCGGGCCCCCTGGCGCAGGCGGCGGTCTATGGCGTGCTGACTGCGTTCATCTTTGCGCTGTGGCCCTTGGCGCGGACGCGGCGCATCCGGGCGGCGACCTTGTTCCGCGACGCGGACGCATCCGGGGGCGGCTGGCCCGAACGGCGCTATCTGGTGATGATCGTCGCAGCGCTGATCGCGCTGGTGGGGGCTGCCGCATTGTTTTCGGGGCTGTGGCGGCTGACGCTTGGCATGGCGGGGGGCGTCCTGGCGGCCTTTGTCGTGCTGGCCGGGGCGGCGGCGCTGGTCCGGCGCGCGGCGGGGGCGGGGGCGCGCCTGGCGCGACGCAGACCCGCGCTGCGGCTGGCGCTGGCGGCCATCGGCGGGCCGCGCAGCGAGGCGCTGTCGGTGATCCTGTCCCTGGGCTTGGGCCTGACGGTGCTGGCGGCGGTGGGGCAGGTGTCGTCGAACCTGCGCCAGGCCATCGCGACCGAACTGCCCGAACGTGCGCCCAGCTATTTCTTCCTGGACATCCAGCCCGATCAACTGGACCCGTTCCTGACCCGGCTGCGGGACGATCCGCTGGTCGGCGACGTGCAGACCGCGCCGATGCTGCGCGGCATCGTCACGCAGCTGAACGGGCGCCCCGCGCGCGAGGTCGCGGGCGATCACTGGGTGCTGCGCGGCGACCGGGGCATCACCTATGCCGCGACCCCGCCGCCGGGCACCCAGATCACCCGCGGCGACTGGTGGCCCCAGGATTACGCCGGCCCCCCGCTGGTCAGCCTGTCCGAGGAGATCGCGACCGAGATCGGCCTGGACCTGGGCGACACCGTCACCGTCAACATCCTGGGCCGCGACATCACCGCGACCATCGCCAACCTGCGGGTGGTGGATTTCAGCGATGCGGGCATCGGCTTCGTCATGGCGCTGAACCCGGGCGCGCTGGCGGGCGCGCCGCACACCCACATCGCCACCGTCTATGCCGATCCGGCGGCCGAGGCGCAGATCCTGCGCGATCTGGGCAACCGCTTTCCCAACATCACCGCCGTCCCCGTGGCCGAGGCGATCGACCGTGCCTCGGACGCCCTGGCGGGGATCGCGGCGGCGGTGGCCTGGGCGGCGGGGGCCACGCTGGTCACCGGCTTCGTGGTGCTGATCGGGGCCGCGGCGGCGGGCGAACGCGCGCGCGTCTATGAGGCCGCGATCCTGAAGACGCTAGGCGCGTCGCGCGCGCTGATCCTGGGCAGCTTCGCGCTGCGCCAAGCGCTGATGGGGGCGGCGGCGGGGCTGGTCGCGCTGTTGGGCGGGGGCCTCGCGGGCTGGGCTGTCAGCCGCTTCGTGATGGACGTGCCCTATCGGTTCGACATGGGCTCGGCGCTGCCCATCGTGGCGGGCGGTATCGCCGCGACCGTCGTGGCGGGGCTGGCCTTTGCGTGGCGCCCGCTGGCCGCGCGGCCCGCACAGGTCCTGCGGGCGCAGGACTAGGGGTCGACGGGACCGGGCAGGGGGGCCGCGGGCTGGGATACGTCGCGCTGCCATTCCCGCCAGATCGACATCAGCAGCGCCATCAGCACCGGCCCCACGAACAGGCCCACCAGGCCCATCGTCTTGATCCCGCCGATCAGCCCGAAGAACGTGGCCAGGAAAGGCAGCTTGACCGGGCCGCCGATCAGCACGGGGCGGATGGTCTTGTCCACGATGAACAGCTCGACCGTGCCCCACAGGAACAGCGCGGCGCCCGCGACCGGCGTTCCGCTGAACACCAGATAGGCCGAGATCAGCGTGAAGGACAGCGGCGCGCCGCCCGGGATCAGCGCCATGAACCCGGTCACGACCCCGAAGAACACCGGCGAGGGCACCCCCGCCAGCCAATAGGCCGTGCCCAGGATCACCCCCTCGCCGATGGCGATCAGGGTCATGCCGGTGACGGTCGCGCTGATCGTGGCGGGGACCACGCGCGACATGTGCGACCAGCGGCCGGGCAGGATGCGCGCGCCCACGCGGTCCAGCTGCGCCACGATGCGTTCGCCGTCGCGATAGAACACGAACAGCGCGATCAACGTGAACAGCAGGTTCAACATAAAGTGGAACGCGGTCGATCCCGCGGTCAGGATGCCGCGATAGACGGAATAGATGTTCGACCCGGTGACCGCCTGAACCAGCTGGCTGATCGCGCCGGGCTGACCGATATAGGTGCGCCATTGCTGGTCCAGCCACGGCCCAACGCGGGGGATGTCGGCGATCCAGGGGGGCGTGGCCTCGCCCATGGCGTTCACGTTGCCCGCCCACAGGATCCAGACGCGCAGTTCGGCCGCCGCATAGGTCAGCGCCATCAGCAGCGGCACCACCAGGATGCACAGGATCGCCAGCACCAGCAGCGTCGCGGCCAGCGTCGGCCCAGTGCGCTCTGCCAGGCAATCGCGGATGCGCCAGCTGGCCACGCAGATGATCGTCGCGGCCAGGACCGGGATCAGGAAGCCGTGGAAGAAATAGATCGACGCCGCAAGGATCCCCAGCAGCAGCCAGCGCGCGGCCGACAGGTCGGTGACCAGCGGGCGCGGCGCCGGACGGGGAACGGCGTTGCGGTCGGCCCCTGGGGTCATTCGCGCGTCTCCGGGTGGTCGTCGCCAGGGGCGGGCGGCAGCGTGCCCTCGGCCCGGTCGCGGTGCAGGGCGGCGCGGCCCAGCAGCATCAGCGTGACGGGGACCGTCGTCATGATGCCCAGACCCACCATCAGTTCATGCAGGATCGGGCGCCCCTGCTGAAAGCTGGCCAGCAGCGCCGACCCCAGGATCACCCCGCCCGTCCCCCAGCTGGAGGCCAGCGTCGGCGCATGCAGCCGGTCATAGAAGCTGTTCATCCGCAAGAACCCCCAGGCCCCGATCAGCGTCAGCGTCGCACCCAGCATCACCAGCCCCGCCACCGGAATGGCCAGCCACAGGGGGATGTCGTCAAGCGGGCTCATTCGATCACCTCTCCGCGGAACAGGAACTTGGCCAGCGCGATGGAGGCCACGAACCCCATCACCGCGATGACCATCGCGGCCTCGAACAGGTAAAGTGAGCCAAGGCGCATCCCGGTGACCAGGAACAGCAGCATCACCGCGATATACAGCGTGTCAAGGGCCAGCACCCGGTCCTGGGCGCGGGGACCGCGCAGGATGCGCAGGCCCGCCAGGCAGCCCGCCAGGGCCAGGACCACCTGGGCATAGCCGATGGCAAAGGTCAGGATCGTGCCGCTCATTCGAAGATCTCCTGCAGCATGGGTTCATACACGTCGCGGATGACATGCAGGTAATGGTCGGTTTCGGCCCCGTCGAAGACATGCAGGACAAGCGTCTGGCGGTCGTGGGAATATTCGATCCAGGCGGTGCCGGGCGTGGCGGTCAGGATGATCGACAGCACCGCCAGCCCGGTCGGGCTGCGCAGCTGCAGCGGCACCTCGAGGAAGGCCGAGCGGCGGCCCGACCGCCCCTCGGTCAGGATCAGCCGCGCCACGCGGATGTTCGACCGGACGATATCGCCGAACAGCGTGGAGATCAGCCGCGGCACCACGCGCCAGTTGCGCGGCGTGGCCCGTTCGGGGTGCAGCGACGACATCGCCCAGCCCGCCAGCAGCGCCAGCGCGCCCCCCAGCAGCAGGTGACCAAGCGAGAACCGCGTCATTACCATCCACAGCAGCGTCAGCAGGCCCGACTGGACGGGATAGGGGACAAGCCGGATCATCATGGAACGTCCTCTGGGGTGGGCGGCTGCGCGTCGTCGGCACGGGGCGCGGTCAGCACGCCCTGGGCATAGCGCGACGTCTGATGCAGCGCCTGCGCGGTGCGGTCGGTATAGCGCAGCACAGCCTCGGATTCGATGCTGATCACGGCCAGGACGGCGATCAGGGCCATGATCGGCGCGATCTCCATCGCCATGACGGGGGAATCGCGGTCGTCATTGGCCCAGAAGGTCTGGATGCCGATCCGCGCCAGCCCGATCAGCGTGGCAAAGCCCGACACCAGCAGCAGCGCGACGAAGGCCCAGCCCAGCCAGGGGCTGGTGTCGGCCGTGTCGAAGACGCCCTGGATCATCGTCAGCTTGCCGATGAAGCCGGGCATCGGCGGCAACCCCGCCAGCGCCAGCAGGCACAGCGCAAAGCACGCCGCCAGTAGGGCGGGGCCCGCGGCGATGGCGGGGCCGTCCGGGCCTTCGTCGTCGGACGGCAGGTCGGCCTTGGCGCCATAGATCTCGGCCGTCAGCGCCAGCATGGCGGCGATGCCGCCGTCGTCGCGCGACATCGGCTCGACCATCAGGAACAGGGCGCCCGCGGCCAGGGTCGACGCGACCATGTAATGCAGGGCGCCCGCCAGCATCCATTCCCCGCCCCCCGCCAGCGCCAGCCCGGTCACGGCCAGCATGGTGCCCGACGACAGGATCACCGCATGCGCCGCGATCCGCCCCAGGCTTTGCGACGCCAGCACGCCCAGCATGCCGAAGACGACCGTGGCCATGCCCAGCCCGATCAGCAGCCCCGCGCCCAGCCCCGCAGACGGGCCCGATCCGGCCGCGAACAGCAGCATCGTCAGGCGCAAAATCGCATAGATGCCCACCTTGGTCATGATCGCGAACATCGCGCCCACCGGCGCGGCGGCGGCCATGTAGGCGTTGGGCAGCCAGAAGGACAGCGGCCAGATTCCCGCCTTGACCAGGAAGGCCACCCCCATCAGCGCCAGGCCCATCTGCAGCAGGGGCCGGTTGGCGGCATCGATGTCGGGCATCATGCTGGCCAGATGCGCCATGTTCAGCGTGCCCGTCACGCCATAGATCAGGCTGATCCCCAGCAGCAGCAGCAGGGACGCCGCCAGGTTGATCGCGATGTAATGCAGCCCCGCGCGGACCCGCACCTGTCCCGACCCGTGCAGCAGCAGGCCGTAGGACGCGGCCAGCAGCACCTCGAAAAAGACGAACAGGTTGAACAGGTCGCCGGTCAGGAACGCGCCGTTCAGACCGACCAGCAGGAACTGGAACAGCGAAAAGTAATGCTGCCCTTGCCGGTGCCAGGACGCCCGCGCATAAACCAGCGACGCCAGCGCCAGCACCGATGTCAGCAGCAGCATCATCGCCGCCAGGTGATCCAGCACCAGGACGATCGCCATCGGCGCGGCCCAGTCCCCCAGCAGGTAGAAGCCGATGTTCTCGGCCCCTTCGGACGCGCCCAGCTTGGCGCGCATCAGCAGCGCCACCGCCACCGCGAGGGTCAGCCCGGTCGCGATCAGGCTGAGCCAGAATTTCGCCGCGCGCTGGCGGTCGTCATAAAGCAGCATCAGCGCGCCGGCGACGAAGGGGATCAGGATCGGGGCGATGATCAGGTGCTGGCTCATGGCTGCTCTCTCTCGCGGCCGTCGACATGGTCGGTGCCGGTGAACCCGCGCGAGGCGATCAGCACGACCAGGAACAGCGCCGTGGTGGCAAAGCTGATGACGATGGCGGTCAGGACCAGCGCCTGGGGCAGCGGGTCGGCATAGCGGGTCGGATCGACGAAGCCGCCCTTGGGCATGATCGCGGGCGCCGACAGCGTCAGGCGCCCCATGGAAAAGATGAACAGGTTCACCGCATAGGACAGCAGGCACAGCCCCACGATGACCTGGAAGCTGCGCGGGCGCAGGATCAGCCAGATGCCCGACGCCGACAGAACGCCGATGGCCAGGGACAGCACGATCTCCATCAGCGGATCTCCTTCGTGGCGGGGGCGGCATCGTCCTGTTCGCGCAGGCGCGCGGCGCGCAGGGATTGGTGGGCGATGGCGATCAGCATCAGCACCGTCGCGCCCACGACCAGGGCGAAGACCCCCAGGTCGAACAGCAGCGCGGTCGCGGCGGGCACGTTCCCGATCAGCGGGATCGAGACATAGCGGGCATGGGCCGACAGGAACGGATAGCCGAAGATCCACGACCCCATCCCCGTGCCAACCGCGATCAGCAGGCCGATGCCCATCCAGCGGATCGGCAGGATGGTCAGCCGCGCCTCGACCCAACGCACATTGGTGGCCAGGTATTGCAGCAGGAAGGCGATGGCCATGGTCACGCCCGCGGCGAAGCCGCCGCCCGGCAGGTCATGGCCGCGGAAGAAGAAATAGGCCGCGACCATGATCAGCACCGGGAACATCCACAGCATGATGACCGACGGCACCATCAGGTAGTCGTCCAGCGCCTGCTGGCTGGTGGCCTGCTGCTGGTTGGGCTGGTCCACGCTTTCGGGGGCGGGGCGGAAGCGGCGCAGCAGCGAATAGACGGTCAGGCCCACGATCGCCAGCACGGCGATCTCTCCGAACGTGTCGAAGGCGCGGAAATCGACCAGGATGACGTTCACCACATTGGTGCCGCCGCCTTCGTAATAGGCGTTGGCCAGGAACCAGTCGCCCACGTTCGGGACCAGCGGCCGTGTCATCACCGAATGCGCCACCAGGGCGATGCCCGACCCGCCCGCGACGGCCATCACCAGGTCGCGCATCCGCCGCCTGCGGGCGGATGCCAGGTTGTCCTCGGGCAGGCCCGCCCGGCGCTGGGGCAGCCAGCGCAGGCCCAGCAGCAGCAGGACCGTGGTCACCACCTCGACCAGCAGTTGGGTCACGGCAAGGTCGGGGGCCGACAGCCAGGCGAAGGTCAGGCAGGTCACCAGACCCGCGCCGCCCAGCATCGCCAGCGCGGCAAAGCGGTGGTACTTGGCCTGCCACGCCGCACCCACAGCGCAGGCCCCGCCGATCAGCCACATCAGCGCGAACGCCAAGCTGAAATCGGTCACCCGCGCCGGGGGTGCCCAGGGGAACCGCGCGCCGATGGCCGCGACGGCCAGAAACAGCGCGACCGCCACCAGCAGGCGCAGCTGCGGCTGCAGCCGTTCGGTCGCCAGCCTGCCCAGCACGCGGCGGGGCAGGACCCACGCCCCCTTCAGCATCAGCCGGTCGAAGACGCGCTGCCCGCGCAGGCGGTGCAGCAGGGGCGGGCCTTCGGGTCCCAGGGGGATGCGGGTCCGGGTCATCGCATAGATCAGCGTGCCCACGCCCAGGGACACCAGGCTGAGCATCAGCGCCGCATTGACCCCGTGCCAGATCGCGATGTCGTAATAGGACAGGTCGGGCCCAAGCACAGCGCGCGCGGCGCTGTTAATGACGGGGCCGATCACCGGCGCGGGCAGGATGCCCACCGCCAGGCAGGCCGCGGCCAGCAGGCTGACGGGCAGGCGCAGCAGAACCGGCGCCTCGGACACGCGGCCGCGCAGGGCGTCGGGCAGCGGACCGAAGAACACCGACGCGATGAACCGGATCGCATAGGCGGCGGAAAACGCGCTGGCCACGACCGCCAGATAGGGCAGGCTGTCGTCCAGCCAGCTGCCGTTGTGCCAGGCGACGGCCTCGGCCAGGAACATCTCCTTGGACAGAAAGCCGTTCAGCAGCGGCACGCCCGCCATCGCGGCGGATGCGATGATCGCCAGGGTCGCGGTGAAGGGCATCACGCGCGCCAGGCCCCCCAGCTTGCGCAGGTCGCGCGTGCCGGTCTGGTGGTCGATGATGCCCGCGGTCATGAACAGCGACGCCTTGAAGACCGCGTGATTGCAGATGTGAAAGATCGCGGCCAGGATCGCGCCCTGGCTGCCGATGCCGGCCAGCGCGGTGATCAGGCCCAGATGGCTGATCGTCGAATAGGCCAGCAACCCCTTGAGGTCGTGGCGGAACAGCGCGATCACCCCGCCGGTCAGGAAGGTCGCCATGCCGATGCCGGTCACGGCCAGGAACCACGCCTCGGTCCCGCCCAGGACGGGAGAGAAGCGGATCAGCTGGAACACCCCGGCCTTGACCATCGTGGCACTGTGCAGGAAGGCCGAGACCGGGGTCGGCGCCGACATCGCGCCGGGCAGCCAGAAGTGGAACGGCACCTGCGCCGACTTGGTGAACGCACCCAGCAGGAACAGCGCCAGAATCGCGCCGTACATCGGATGTTCGCGCACCTGCGGCCCCGCGGCCAGCACCACGTCCAGATCGTGGCTGCCCACGACATGGCCCAGCATCAGCATTGCCAGCAGCAGGCACAGCCCGCCCATCGCGGTGATCAGCAGCGCGGTGCGCGCGCCGTCGCGTGCCGCCTGGCCCTGGTGCCAGAACCCGATCAGCAGGAACGACACGACCGATGTCAGCTCCCAGAACACCACCAGCATCAGCAGGTTGCCCGACAGAAGGATGCCCTGCATCGCGCCGGTGAACGCCATCAGCAGTGCGAAGAAGCGTGGCAGGCGGTCCTTGCCCGCCATGTAGACCTGGGCATAGACGACGACCAGCAGGCCGATCGCGCTGACCAGCGTCGCGAACATCCAGGCGAACCCGTCCATCCGCAGCGACAGCGACAGCCCCGCCGACGGCACCCAGTCCAGCGATGCGCGCAGCACCTCGCCCGACATCACGGGTCCCCCCAGCCCCGCCGACAGCGCGATTCCGGCCAGCATCGTGATGCCCGCCAGAATCCCCGCCGCGCGCCCCGAGACGCTGATCAGCAGAAGCGCGGACAGGAAGGGAAGGACCGCCAGCAGCACCAGAAGGTTCTGCTGCGCAAGGGCGGTGGGGGTCATCATCAAGGGCGGTCCTTCGCTGGGGCGGCATGCAGGGCGGGGCAGGATCCCAGGCGGGATCATGCGGGCGTCGGGGGAATGCGGCAAGATGCGGGTGATGACGGGACGGCGCATGCGATGTGGCCGTGCCGCGGCACGATCCGTCCGGGATCACCTCTGTGGGGGCGGCCGCGGAGCCATCGGCCGCGGGTCAGGACAGCAGGCGTCCGCGGGCGCGGGTCAGGCCAGCGGAGGGCCGCGGGCGCGGGCAGGGCGGGCGACGCCCTGCGGCCGGGGAACGTCCGCGTCGGACGCGGCGATGATCGAGACGGCCTGCGGCGGGACGGGCCTCGCGGGCGTGCGGTACCAGGGATCGGCGTCCGGCAGTGGTGATGTCGCCTGCGGTCCGGTCGGGGCCTTGGAGGTCAGGACTGCGACCTGGGCCGGGCTGTCGGAATACAGCCGCTGCTCCTCGGTCAGGCGCAGGAACTGCGGCCCCAGTTCGACCGAGGCAGGCGCCGTCGCCCCGTACAGCGCAAGCTGCACGATGCTGGCCACCAGGACCAGAACGCGCATGATGCACGCCAAGGGTGTCCGCTGTCCGTCCATGGCGCGGATATTGCAGACGCCGCCGGGGCGATGCAAGGGCGGGTGGGGGGCGCAGACGCGTTTGTCACCCCACCGGCAGGTGCAGTTCGGCCCGCAGGCCGCGCCCCTGCGCCCCCGCGCGCAGCCGCAAGGTCCCGCCGAACAGCTGCGCGATCTCGGTCACGATGGACAGGCCCAGGCCGCTGCCGCCGGGCCGCGCCTCGGCCGACGCGCCGCGGGTAAAGCGCGAGGTCAGCTGGTCCATCGCCGGGGCGGCGATGCCGGGGCCGTCATCCTCGACCGAGATCACCGCCGTGCCGTCCTGCCGCGCGACGCGGACGGTGACCTCTGCCCCGCGGCCGGCATAGGCCAGCGCGTTGTCGACCAGGTTCTTCAGCGCCTCGGCCAGCAGGACGGGTTCGGCGCGCACGACGACGGGCTGGCCGTCATAGCCCAGGTCGATCCCCGCACCGGCGGCGCGGGGGATCATCTCTCCGGTCAGATCGCGGGCCAGGGCGTGGGCATCCAGCGGCGCGACCATCGGATGGCCCGCGGCCGCATCGACCCGCGCCAGCAGCAGCAGCTGCGCCAAGATCCGTTCGGCATCGGCCAGCGCCGCGTCGCCCTTGGCCACCGCCGATCGCGCGGCCTGCGCGTCGCCCGCCCGCTGCGCCAGGGTCAGCTGGGTGCGGATCACCGCCAGCGGCGTGCGAAGCTGATGGCTGGCATTGCCGGTGAAGTTGCGCAGCGCCGACAGCGCCGTGGCCAGCCGCACCATGAACGAGTTCATCGCCGCGACCAGGTCCTGGACCTCCTGCGGGACGTCGGTGGGCAGGGGGGACAGGTCGTCCGCGCGCCGCGCGCTGATCGCGTCGCCCAGCCTGTTCAGCGGGCGCAGCGCCAGCGGCACCGCGATCCAGATGATCGCCGCCGCCCCGCAGATCATCAGCGCCAACCTGGCCGCCGAGCGCAGCAGGATCGCCTGCGACAGCTGGTTCCGCGCCAGCTTGGATTCCGCGACCGTCACGCGGAACGGGATGGATTCGATGCCCGTCGACACGGTCCGCGCCAGCGTGATGACCCGGATCGGCGCACCGGCGAACACCGCATCCGCATAGCCCGCCCCATCCGCGCCCGGTTCGGCCAGCGGCAGGTCGGCATAGCCGGTCATGAACCCGCCCGGCCCGTCGACGCGATAGAACACGCTGTCCTGCGCGGTCGAGGTCAGCATCTCCAGCGCGGAATAGGGGATGTCGGCCTGCAGGGCGGCATCGTCGCCCACCGTCACCCGTTCCGCGATGGCCAGCGCCGATCCGGTCAGCACCCGGTCGGACACGGCGCGCGCGGTGGACACGGCCTCGGACCAGGTGTCGGCCATCGCCAGCGTGCCCAGGGCGGCCGTGGCCGCCAGCAGCCAGGCCAGCAGGCGGCGGCGCAGCGATCCCATCGGCGCTCAGACGCCCTTGTCGATGTAATAGCCGATGCCCCGCGCGGTGCGCAGCTGCACCCCGTGGGGCGCCAGCCTGCGGCGCAGGCGGCTGGCATATTGCTCGATCGCGTTGTCCGACAGGGTATCCTCCAGCGAGGTCATGGACTGCATGATCGTCTCCTTGGGGACGACCTTGCCGGCGCGCATGAACAGCAGTTCCAGCAGCGCATGTTCGCGGGCGGGCAGGTCCATCGGCTGCCCCTCGGCCAGGAAACGGCGCGCGGTCAGGTCCAGCATGACGCCGCCGATCGTGACCTCGGCCGCGCGCAGGCCCGCCTGGCGGCGCAGCAGCGACCGGACGCGGGCCTCGAACTCGGTGATCTCGAAGGGTTTGACCATGTAGTCGTCGGCCCCCAGATCCAGGCCCCGGACGCGTTCCTCGGGCGTGCCGCGGGCGGTCAGGATCATCACCGCAGCCGGGTCGCGGCGTGTGCGCATGCGGCGCAGCACCTCCAGCCCGTCCATCTGCGGCAGGTTCAGGTCCAGGATCACCAGGTCGAACCGCTCCGCCGCGATCAGCGCCTCGGCCGAGGCGCCGTCATCGACGTGATCGACGGCATGCCCCGCACCGGCCAGAAGCTGCACCAGCCCGTCGGCCAGCGCCGCGTTGTCCTCGACCAGCAGAATGCGCATCGACCGTCCCCCCGGCGGCGATCTTAGGGCCGCGCGGGCCGGGCAGGCAAGGGCGCGCGGCCCGCTTGTCCGGCGGGGCGGCGGGTGCCACGATGCGCCATGCTGGTGCGCATGATTCCCCGCCTGTCCTGCGTTGCGCTGATCCTGTCCGTCATCGCCGGGGCGGCGGCGGCCGACACGCTGCGGTTTCCCGCGCCCTCGGGCGCGCAGGACCAGCCGCTGCGCCTTTACATGTCGCTGGACGAGGATCTGGCCCGCCCGCTGATCCAGGGGTTCCAGGCGCTGAACCCCGACATCGCCGTCGAATACCAGGACCTGCTGACCGGCCAGATCTTTGCGCGCATCACCGAAGAGACAGATGCCGGCGGCACCACCGCGGATCTGGCGTTCTCCTCGGCGATGGACCTGCAGATCAAGCTGGCCAATGACGGCTATGCCCAGGCGGTGGCCACGCCGTCCTCGGCCGACTGGCCGCGCTGGGCGAACTGGCGCGACACGGCCTATGCGATCACGTTCGAACCCGCCGTCCTGGTCTATCACAAGCCCAGCTTCCGCGACCGCCAGCCCCCCGCGACCCGGTTCGAGCTGCTGGACTGGCTGGATCATGGCGGGGCGGCGGTGCAGGGGCGCATCGGCACCTATGACATCGCGCTGTCGGGGGTGGGATACCTGTTCCTGGCCCGCGACCAGGAGCATTTCTTCGACATCTGGAACCTGGGCCAGGCGATGGGTCGCGCGGGCGTCCAGCAGTTCGCGACCTCGCGCGAGATCCTGGAACGCGTGGCCGACGGGCGGCTGGCGGTCGGATACAACATCCTGGGGTCCTATGCCGCGGACTGGGCGCGGCAGGAGCCGGACGTGGGCCTGCTGTTGCCGCGCGACTTCACCGTGGTCGTGTCGCGGGTGGCGCTGGTGCCGCGTGCGGCGGCGCGGCCCGACCTGGGCGCGGCCTTCCTGGCCTTCCTGATGTCGCGCGAGGGCCAGACTATCCTGGCCGAGGAGCTGCGCCTGCCCGCCGTCAGCCTGGAGGTGTCGTCGGGCGCGGACGGCATGCCCCCGGCGCTGGGCGCGCAGCTGCGCCCCGTGGCGATCAGCCCCGGCCTGCTGGCCTATCTGGACCAGTCGCGCCGTGCCCGGCTGATCGCGCGATGGCAGCAGGCGCTGTCCCCGCCGGAGCCGGGCCAGGAATAATCGCGCCGATGTCAGCTTTGCGTCAGGTTGGCGTGTCAGGATGCCCGTTGCCGGGTGGAGGCCCGGCCAATGGGGAGGACTATCTTGAAACACGCGATTCTTGCGGGCCTGTTCACCGCGGCCCTGGCCGTTCCGGCGCTGGCCACCGACTATACCATCCTGGCGCCTGCCGCACCGGGCGGCGGCTGGGACCAGACCGCCCGCACCATGCAGGAGGTCCTGCAGGCCGAGGGCATCTCTGATTCCGTGCAGGTCCAGAACGTTCCGGGCGCCGGCGGCACCGTGGGTCTGGCGCAGTTCGCGTCCTCGGCCACCGGAAAGGCCGACCAGCTGATCGTGGGCGGCTATGTGATGGTCGGGGCGATCCTGACCAACGCCTCGCCCGTGTCGCTGGCCGACGTGACGCCCATCGCCCGCCTGACCGGCGAATACGAGGCGATCGTGGTGCCCACCGCATCCGAGATCCAGGACATCAACCAGCTGGTCGAGATGCTGAAGGCCGATCCCGGCTCCGTCAGCTGGGCCGGCGGTTCGGCGGGCGGCGCGGACCACATCGCGGTCGGCCTTCTGGCCAACGCCGCCGATGTCGACCCGACCGCGATCAACTACATCGCCTATTCCGGTGGCGGCGAGGCACTGGCCGCGATCCTGGGCAACCAGGTGACCGCGGGCATCTCCAGCCTTGGCGAGTTCAAGCCGCAGGCCGATGCCGGGACGCTGCGCATCCTGGCCGTCACCTCCGAGGAGCGGATCGAGGGCGTCGACGCCCCCACCCTGACCGAGGTCGGCCTGGACGTCGTGCTGCAGAACTGGCGCATGGTCGCCGCCCCCGCAGGACTGTCCCCCGAGGACGAGGCCGCCATCGCCGCCGACATCGAGACGATGGCCAAATCGACCGCATGGCAGGAGGCGCTGGCGACCAAGGGCTGGGCCGACACCTATCTGGCGGGCGACGCGTTCCGCGCCCAGCTGGAGGAGGAGACCGCCACGACGGCCGCGGTCCTCAAGGACATCGGGCTGGTCGAATGACGACTGCCCCGGACACGAGACGCCGCCCCGACGGGGCGGCGCTGACCGTGGCGGCCGTGCTGGCGCTGATCGCGGTCATCATTTTCCGCGACGTGGCCACGCTGCCGCAGAACCGGGGCTATTCCGGCGTCGGCCCGGCCGACGTCCCGCGCTGGATCGCCTGGGCGCTGCTGGCGCTGTCGGCCTGGACCGTCGTCGCGGCATTCCGCGACGCGCCGGCCGAACGCCCGGCCCAGGATCCCGCGCCCATCGCCTGGATCATCGGCGGCCTGGCCGCACAGCTGGCGCTGCTGAACACGGCGGGCTTCGTCATTGCGACCGCGCTGCTGTTCGCGGCCACCGCCCGGGCCTTCGGCAAGCGCAACCTGGCGCTGACCCTGCCCATCGGGCTGATCTTCACCGGGACGATCTATCTGGTCTTCTCCCAGCTTCTGAACCTCAGCCTTCCGGCGGGTCCGCTGGAACGCCTGATCACGGGGGGCTAAGGGCATGGACACGTTCGGATATCTGTTTCAGGGCCTGATGGTCGCGACCGACCCGATGATCCTGCTCTACGCGCTGATCGGCGTGACCGTGGGCACCGCCGTGGGCGTGCTGCCCGGCATCGGGCCCGCACTGACCGTGGCGCTGCTGCTGCCGGTGACCTACGGGCTGGACCCGGCTGGGTCGCTGGTCATGTTCGCGGGCATCTATTACGGCGGCATGTATGGCGGATCGACCACGTCGATCCTGCTGAACACGCCGGGCGAAAGCGCCTCCATCGTGACCGCGCTGGAGGGCAACAAGATGGCCCGCGCCGGACGCGGCGGGCCGGCGCTGGCCACCGCTGCCATCGGATCCTTCGTCGCGGGGCTGGTCGCGACGCTGCTTCTGGCCTTCGTCGCGCCGACGGTGGTCAAGCTGGCCCTGACCTTCGGCCCGCGCGAGTATTTCGCGCTGATGGTGCTGGCCTTCGTCACCGTGTCGTCTGCCTTTGGCGACAGCGCGCGCAAGGGGCTGATATCGCTGTTCATCGGACTGGCGCTGGCCTTGGTCGGCATCGACCAGCTGACCGGTCAGGCGCGGCTGGATTTTGGCGTCCCGCAGCTGCTGGACGGGATCGAGGTCACGACCCTGGCCGTGGCGCTGTTCGCCGTGGGCGAGGCGATGATCGTCGCCGCCAACCGTCATGGCGTCGAGGACAAGGTGACGGCGGTCAAGGGATCGGTCTGGATGACGCGCGAGGACTGGAAGCGGTCTTGGAAGCCCTGGCTGCGCGGCACCTTCATCGGTTTTCCCATCGGCGCCATGCCCGCGGGCGGTGCCGACATCGCCACCTTCCTGTCCTATGCCGCCGAAAAACGCGCCGCCAAGCGCCCCGAGGAGTTCGGCCACGGCGCCATCGAGGGCGTCGCCGGGCCCGAGGCCGCGAACAATGCCAGCGCCGCGGGCACGCTGGTCCCGCTGCTGACGTTGGGCCTGCCGACCACCGCCACCGCGGCGATCATGCTGGCCGGGTTCCAGCAGTTCGGCCTGCAGCCCGGACCGCTGCTGTTCGCGACCAACCCGGATCTGGTCTGGGGCCTGATCGCGTCGCTGCTGATCGCCAACGTGATGCTGGTGATCCTGAACCTGCCCCTGATCGGGCTGTGGGTGCGCCTGCTGACCATCCCGCGGCCGTGGCTTTACGCGGGCATCCTGTGCTTTGCCACGTTGGGCACGATCGGCGCCAACCCCTCCCCGATCGAACTGTCGATGCTGCTGATCTTCGGCGTCATGGGCTATCTGATGCGCCTTTACGGCTATCCCATCGCGCCGGTGGTCGTGGGGCTGATCCTGGGCCCGATGGCCGAACAGCAGCTGCGCCGCGCGCTGTCGATCAGCCAGGGCGACGTGATGACGCTGGTCTCGACCCCGGTATCCGCGGGGCTGATCGCGGTCGCGGCCTTTGCGCTGATCGTGCCGATGATCATGCGGGCCCGCGGCAAGGGTCAGGTCCTCAGCCAGATGGCATCGGACGAGGATTGACGCGAAACCCCGGCCCGGTGACGGGCCGGGGTCATGCACCCGGCGCAAGGCTGGGTTGACCGGATGCTGCATTGCAGAAACGGGGGTCGGACCCGATATCTCTGCTGTCACCTGATGACGGAAAGAGAGACCGAAATGACCACCCTGCGCAATGCCTGGAACCGCCTTCTGTCCGCGATGGACACTCTGGGTGCCAGCCTCGAGGCGGCCCGCGCCGTCCGCGCCCATCGCCGTCCCGCCGATGCCAGCCTGAAGCAGCTGGGCATCCGCCGCGACAGCTTTCCGACCCATATCTGATCGCGGCCCCGGTCCGATCCGCCACCCGGCGCGCCGCCCCCCGCGGCGCGTCTTCGTGTTTCCGGGTCACGGCGGCGGAAAACCGACGATTGCGTGAACAGACGCGGAAAGGTGCTGGTCCGATGGGGGGCCGTCGCCTATCGTGGCGGTCCAGGACGGCCGTGACGCCGCCTTTCATCACCTGACGAAAGTCCCATGCTCCTCGAAATCGCCATTGTCCTGCTGTTGACCCTGTTCAACGGCATTCTTGCCATGTCCGAACTTGCCATCGTCTCTGCCCGGCCCGCCCGGCTCAAGACCATGGCCCAGCAGGGCAGCCGGGGGGCCGCGACCGCGCTGGACCTGGCCGCCGATCCGGGCCGGTTCCTGTCCAGCGTCCAGATCGGCATCACGCTGGTGGGCGTGCTGTCGGGCGCCTTCTCGGGCGCGACACTGGGCACGCGCCTGGCCACCGCCCTGGTCGCGGGGGGCATGCAGCCCGCATTGGCCCATACGCTGGCCGTGGGCGGCGTGGTCGTCGCCATCACCTATCTGTCGCTGATCGTCGGGGAACTGGTCCCCAAGCAGATCGCCCTGCGCGCCCCCGAGGCCGTTGCCGCGCGCATCGCGCCGCTGATCCGGATGATCTCGCGCATCGCGGCGCCGGTGGTCTGGGTGCTGGACCGGTCGGGGCGGGTGCTGCTGGCCCTGCTGGGCCAATCGGGCAAGGCCGAGAGCAGCATGTCCGACGAGGAGATCAAGGTCATGCTGGCCGAGGCGCACAACGCCGGCGTCATCGCCCCGGCCGAGAACGAGATGATCGCCGGCGTCATGCGCATCGCCGACCGCACCGCGCGCGGCCTGATGACCCCCCGCCACGAGGTGTTGATCGCCGACGCGAACGCCACCCCCGACGATCTGGCGCAGGTCTTCCGCACCGGCCATCGCTCTCGCATCCTGCTGCGGGACGGGGCCGATGACGACATCGTCGGCGTCATCCATGCCCGCGACCTGATCCGCCTGCAGGCCGATCCCGCCGCCGACCCGCGCGCGCTGATCCAGGCGGTGCCCGTCGTGCGCGACGGTCTGCCGGCGCTGAACGTGATCGAGCAGCTGAAATCCTCGCCCGCGCACATGCTGCTGGTCTTTGACGAATACGGGCATTTCGAGGGTGTGATCACCGCGATGGACGTGCTGGAAGCCATCGCTGGCGACTTCCCCGACCCCGGAGAGGACGAGCCCAAGGCCGTCCGGCGCGACGATGGCAGCTGGCTGATCGCGGGCTGGATGCCGGTGGACGAGTTTTCCGACCTGCTGGGCGTCCCGTTGCCCGAGGATCGCGATTACGAATCCGTGGCCGGCCTGGTTCTTGACCTTGCGGGCGTCCTGCCCGAGGTGGGCGCCCACGTGACCCTGTCGCCCTGGCGGATCGAGGTGGTGGACCTGGACGGCCGCCGCATCGACAAGCTGCTGGTCGCCCGCATCGACTGACGAACGCCAGAACCGATGTCCGCCCCGCCGAACGCCGCATCCCATAACGGCCTCAGGACCGTTGTCCTGAGGCTGTGGGCCGTCTGCGCGGTCCTGCTGCTGGTCGCGGCGGTTGCGGTTTCCCATCCGGCCTGGCAACGGCAGGTGCCGCATCTGTCTGGCGACCGCCTGTCACAGCTCGGCCTGCCCGCGACCGTCGCGCTGGTCGACCGTCAGGGCGTGCCGGTGGTGCCGTCACCCGCCGCGGGGGCCGATCCGGAACCGTTTTCGCCGCCGCCCCCGCGTGCGCCCGTCAGGCTGGTCCTGCCGCAGGCACGCCGCGCCGCACCCCCGCGGCCTGTCCGGCGGACGCGCAGGCCCCGCGCGCCGCCACGCCCCTGAAACAATGACGATCTGAACGGACACCGCCCCGGCGGGCGGTTCGTCGCGACCTCATTCTTTCAGGACATCCAGATGACAAAGATGAACCAAGACCGGGCGGCCACGCCCCCGGCACCGACCGACATGGACGCGCAACCCGGCCCGGTCGATGACTGGCGCCTGGTGCAACCCCCGACCACGCCGCACAGCGTCCTGCTGCACTGGGCGATCTTCGCGCTGGTGTTCGGCGGGGTGATCGGTGCCCTCGTGCTGATCTATTGACCGGCGCGGCATGGTGCGGCGGGGCCGTGCCATGCCCGTGGCCTGTAGAAAAGGACAACTCTCAATTGGGCAGCGTTTTGGACTAAACCGACATAAGTCAGCGGGTGCGAATCGCCGGGCAGAAGCCCTCAGCGACCCGCGGCATGTGATGTAACCAGCGACATTGTGAGGACTATCCATGGCCGCAGATCTTCCCGGAACCACGGGTGACGACACGATCGTGGGCACCGCCGAGGGCGACACGATCAACGGCGGCCCCGGCAATGACACCATCGACGGCGGTCCCGGAAATGACACCGTCGACGGTGGCGAGGGCGCGGACCATCTGACCTGGAACGGATCGGCCGAGGGTGGTGAGCACGACACGTATATCGGTGGCGACGGGCATGTGCCCGTCTTCGACGGTTCCTATGTCATCGGCATGACGGGGTCCGAGAATTACACCTTCGATCCCTACAACCACAACGGCGGCGACACGCTGAGCCTGAACCCGGACAGCGACGCCGACATGACGGTCACCTATTCCTCGACCGAGGCGGGGACCGCGACCGATTCCAACGGCAACACCATCGAGTTCCAGGGAATCGAGCGGGTGTACCTGGGCGACGGCAACCACAATGTCGACGCCTCGAATGCCGACATCCTGTATGTCGATGGCCCGACGCACACGGTCGGCATGCGCCTTTATTCCGGCGACGGCAATGACACGATCCACGGCAGCTCGGGCACAGACTACATCCAGAGCGGCGGCGGCAACGACATCGTCCATGGCGGCGACGGCAACGACGTGATCGAGACCGGCGGCGGCGACGACGTCGCCTATGGCGGGGACGGTGACGACGGCTATCGTTGGGGCAACGGCGGCAGCGACGCGCCGATCGGGAACGACCTGTACGACGGCGAAGGGGGGTACAACACTCTGAACGCCTGGCAGTCCGCCCCGTCGGAGCCCACCGAATCCGCGCCCGGCGTGCATGTCGTGCTGGACAGCTCCAGCTCGGGCGACATCGACGCCCTGGGCGGCGTGGACGGGCATCTGCGGTTCCTGAACATGCAGAACCTGCGGACCGGCGGCGGTCATGACGTGATCGACGGATCGGCGGCAGGCGTCGATGGATACCGCGTCTTTGCCGATGCGGGCGACGATATGATCATCGGCAGCGACGGCAACGACGTCCTGGAAGGCGGGTGGGGCGCCGATACCATCATCGGCGGCCTTGGCAACGACGAGATCTCGATGAACGGCGATCTGTTCGCCGCCGTCAGCCGTCCTGATGCCGAGGTCGACACGCTGGTCCTGACCGACGGCTTTGGCCATGACACGATCCGCGGGTTCGGGTTCGGGGACGAGCTGGACAGCGAGGGCAACCCCGCCGCCGCGGACGTGCTGGACCTCAGCGGCCTGCATGATGCCGATGGCAACCCGATCGACCTGTCAGACGTCAAGATCCGCGCCGATGTGGACGAGTGGGACAACAAGTACGCCGTCATCTCCTTCCCGAACGGGGAAGAGCTGTGGATGCGCGACGTCGATCCCGACAGCCTGACGCCGTCGCGCCTGAACGGGATGGGCATTCCCTGCTTCTGCGCGGGCACGATGATCCGCACCCCCAATGGCGACGTCGCGGTCGAGGACCTGCGCGTGGGCGACCTGGTCGAGACCCGCGACAACGGCGCCCGTCCGATCCGCTGGATCGGGGGGCGCGCGCTGGACCGCGTCGATCTGACCATGGTTCCCAAGCTGCGTCCGATCCGCATCCGCGCGGGCGCCCTGGGGCAGGATCTGCCAAGCCGCGACCTGATGGTGTCGCCGCAGCATCGCGTGCTGGTCCGGTCGGCCATCGCGCAGCGCATGTTCGGCACGACCGAGGTTCTGGTCGCCGCACGTCAGCTGACCGCGCTGGACGGCGTCGATGAGGTCGCGGTGGACTCGGTCCAGTACTATCACATCCTGTTCGCCCGCCACGAGATCGTCTTCTCGAACGACGCGCAGACCGAGTCGCTGTATACCGGGCCCCAGGCGATGAAGTCCTTGGGCCAGGCCGCGCAGGACGAGATCTTCACGCTGTTCCCCGAACTGCGTGCCGGCCCGTCGGAACCCGCACGGCCCTTCGTGCCCGGCGGCAAGGCCCAGAAGATGGTTCAGCGCCACCGCCGCAACGGCAAGACGCTGGTCTGCTGACCAGGACCAAGCGTTCACGGCCACTGCATCCGAAGGCATGCCACCTTCGGTTGCGGTAACCGGTCATTTCGGCGTCGGCCATCAAATTTCTGCATCCGAAGATGCGGTCACGTCGCGGGCGGGACAGTGTGCAATGCGCCGATGTCACCGGCGGCCACCGCCACGGTCTTCAGGATCGCGTGGCAGGGCTGCCCCGGCGCAAGACCCATCGCGGCGACGGAGCGGCGCGTCAGGCGAGCCGTCAGCGTGTCGGACCCAACGGTCAGGACGACCTGCGCGTTCGGTCCTTCCTCGGCCGTGATCGCGGCGATTCGGCCCGCCAGAATGTTCAGCGCCGACAGGCCCTGCGGCCGATCCCGTGACAGGATGACGTCGCGCGCCCCCACCCGCAGGCGCACATGCGTGCCGGGCGGGGCATCCAGGCGGGCGACGAAGACCGGACCCGCCCCCGTCTGCAGCCGTGTCAGCCCGTCCGCATCGTGGCCGGTGACCTGCGCTGTCAGGACCGATGCCGTGTCCGCACCAACCGCGCCCGCATCGCCCAGGACCTGCGCCGGCGGCCCGATGGCCGCGACCCGCCCGGCCCGCAGCGCCACGACGGTGGTGGCCAGCCGCGCGACCTCGGCGCTGGAATGGCTGACATAGAGGATTGGCACGCCGGACTCGTCGCGCAGGCGTTCGAAATAGGGCAGGATCTCGGCCTTGCGGGCCTCGTCCAGGGCGGCCAGCGGCTCGTCCGCCAGGATCAGGCGCGGGGCGGCCAGCAAGGCGCGCCCGATGGCCACGCGGCTGCGCTCTCCGCCGGACAGGGTTCCGGGGCGGCGGGCCAACAAGGGGTCGATGCCCAGCATCTGCACCACGCGATCCAGATCGGGCACGGTGGTGTCGCGCGGCGCGAACCACCGGCCATAGAGCAGGTTCTGGCGGACCGACAGATGCGGGAACAACCGCCCCTCCTGGAAGACATAGCCAAGGCGGCGGCGGTGGGGGGGCAGGTGGCGCCGCAGTGCGCTGTCGGTCAGGACCCAGTCATCGACCGCGATCCGCCCCGCATCCGGTCGCAGCAGGCCCGCGACCGTGTTCACGACCGTGGTCTTGCCCGAACCGGATGGCCCGAAAAGCACCGTCAGCCCCGGGGGCGCGTCGAACGCCACGTCCAGGTCGAACCCGGCAAACCGGTGGGTCAGGCGGACCTGCAGCGTCATGCGCCTGCCACCCGACGCGCGACGTGGCGCGCCAGAACCTCTGACAGCAGCAGCGCGGTCATGGCGATGGTGATCGACACCAGAACCAGGCGCCCGGCCGCCGCCTCTCCGCCCGGCGCCTGCAGCAGGGCATAGATGGCCGAGGGGACGGTCTGGGTCTGGCCGGGGATGTTCGACACGAAGGTGATGGTCGCCCCGAATTCACCGATCGCCTTGGCAAAGGCCAGGATCGATCCGGCCAGCACGCCGGGCAGGATCAGGGGCAGGGTCACCGTGGCGAACACCCAAGAAGGGCTGGCGCCAAGCGTGCCCGCCGCGGCCTCCAGCCGGGGATCGACCGCCTCGATCGCCAGGCGGATGGCGCGCACCATCAGCGGAAAGGCCATGATCGCGGCCGCCAGCGCCGCCCCGGTCCAGCGGAACGAGAAGACGATGCCCACCGTCTCCAGCGACTGCCCGACGCTGCCCCGCCGCCCGAAGGTGACCAGCAGCAGATAGCCCGTGACCACGGGCGGCAGGATCAGCGGCAGGTGGACGATGCCGTTCAGGATCCCTTTGCCGGGAAAGGACCAGCGCGCCAGGGCATAGGCGGTCACGATGCCCAATGGCAGGCTGACCAGCGTGGCGACCAGCCCGACCCACAGCGACAAGCGCACCGCCTGCCATTCGGTCGGTCCCAGCCAGGATGTGACGGCGTCGATCATTGTGGGGTCGTGAAGCCGAACTCTGTCCAGACCGCCCGTGCCGCGTCCGACGACAGATAGTCCAGAAAGGCCTGCGCCTGATCATTGTCCGACTGCGCGGTGACGGCGGCGGGATAGACGATCGGGTCGTGGCTGTCGGCGGGAAAGGTGCCCAGGATGGTCACGTCGTCCTGCGCGGCGGCGTCGGTGGCATAGGTGATGCCCAGGGGCGCCTCTCCGCGCGCGACGAAGGTCAGGGCGCTGCGCACGTTGTCCGATTGCGCGACCATGGGCGCCACCGCGTCCCACAGCCCCAGCTGGGTCAGCGCGGCCTTGCCATAGATGCCCGCCGGGACGCTGTCGACCATCGCCATGGACAGCCGCCCCCCGTCCAGCATCGCCGTCAGGTCCAGCGTCGTGTCGATGATCACCGGGGCCGCGTCGCCATGCGCGATCAGCACCAGGCTGTTGCCCAGCAGGTCGCGGCGCGTGTCGGGGCGGATATCACCCGAGGCCTGAACCGCGTCCATCCACTCCTCGCTGGCCGAGATGAAGATGTCCGCGGGCGCGCCCTGCTGGATCTGGCGGGCCAGGGCGGACGAGCCGGCATAGGACATCACGGCCGTCTGGCCGGTCTCTTCGCTCCACTGGGCGGCGATGCGGTCCAGCGCGTCGGTCAGGCTGGCGGCGGCAAAGATGGTGACGTCGTCGGCCAGCGCGGGGAACGCGATCAGCGCCACGCAGGCGGCAAGGGCAAGGCGATCCGGGCCGGGCATGGCAATCTCCATCGGTGATATGTCCGGGTGGATATAACGCAACGAAGGGCGGACCTGGCAAGCGCTATTTTCCGGCGGACATATCGACGCACAGGCAGGGTCGGGGTGCGGACGATCAGATCAGATCAGATCAGATGAGTTGGGGATGGCGGAGGCGGTGGGATTCGAACCCACGGTGGACTTTCACCCACGTCGGTTTTCAAGACCGGTGCATTTAACCACTCTGCCACGCCTCCGACCGCTGCGGACTAGCGCGGCGCGGGCGTTTGCGCAAGCCTTCAGCGGGTCAGGGTGATCACGCGGTCGCCGCCCTCGACCTGGATCGCGGACAGGCGCGACAGACGCAGGAAGCTGATCGGCAGCGCCACCGTGATCGTGTCCGTGACGGGATTTGCGAGCAGGGCCGCCGCGGGGTTGTCCGCGACCGGGGGCGAGGCCACGAAGCGCAGGCGCAGCACGCCGTCCGGGTCGGGCTGCAGCTGGTCGCCGGACCGCGGCACCGACCGGACCAGGGTGGCCGAGTGATAGCCCTTGACCGGTGCAAAGCCCCGCAGCACCAGCAGGCGGCCGTCGCTGAGCGGTTGCCATTCGGCACCCAGGATCTGCGGCACCGCGGGGCGGGCGTCCTGGGCCGTGGGATAGCCGCCTTCCGGGGCCAGGGTTTCGGGGGTCGACGCACCCGCGCCACGCCAGCCAAGCGGGTTCCAGCCGCTGTCGCCGAACCGCCCGCAGCCGGACAGGATCAGGGCGCCGATCAGCAGCGGCACGGTAAGTCTGGTCATGGCATGTCCCCTTGGCGGTCCTTGGCCCCGTGATAGGCGATCCGGGCCGCGCCGAAAAGCCTCTTTGACCTGACCGCCGCGGCGCGCTAGGCCATGACCCCTGATATCAGGAGAGACCCATGGCCACCCCCGCCTTCGAGGACATCGCCGAAACCTTCGACTTTCTGGACGATTGGGAAGACCGCTATCGCCACCTGATCGAGATGGGCAAGGCCCTGCCGCCCATGGACTCCGCGGTGCAGGTCCCGGCCACCAAGGTCGACGGCTGCGCCAGCCAGGTCTGGATCCTGCCGCGGATCGAGGGGCGCAGCTTTGACTTTCAGGGCGACAGCGATGCGCTGATCGTGCGCGGCCTGATCGCGGTGCTGCACGCGCTGTATGCAGGGCTGCCGGTGGACCAGGTCGAGGCGGTGGACGCCCAGGCCGCGCTGGCGCGCCTTGGGCTGGACGAACACCTGTCGGCGCAACGATCGAACGGCGTGCGCGCGATGATCGCCCGGATCAGGCAGCTGGCCGCCGACGCAGGCTGATCCAGCCGCCGCCCAGGACGCGCGTGCCCTCGGCCTCGTAGAAGACGCAGGCCTGGCCGGGGCTGACGCCGTCCTCGGGGTCCAGAAGTTCGACCTCGGCACGGCGGCCGGGCAGGGGGCGCAGGATCGCGGGCCGCGGCGGGCGGGTGGACCGGATGCGGACCAGGCACGCGATCTCTCCCTCGAAGGGCTGATCGCCCAGCCAGTTCACCTCGGTCACGGCGATGGTGCGCGTCGACAGCGCCTCGCGCGGGCCGACGACGACGCGGCGCGTCTCCGGCTCCAGCCGCAGCACATAGAGCGGGCTGCCGCCGCCGATGCCCAACCCGCGTCGCTGTCCGATCGTATAATGGATCACCCCGCGATGGGTGCCCAGGACGGTGCCCTGCTGGTCGACGATCTCGCCGGGATCTGCGGCACCCGGGCGCAGCTTCTCGATCACCGCGGCATAGTCGCCGTTGGGGACAAAGCAGATATCCTGGCTGTCGGGCTTGTCCGCGACGGACAGGCCGTAATCGGCGGCCAGGGCGCGCGTCTCGGCCTTGCTGACCAGATGGCCCAAGGGAAAGCGCAGGAAGTCCAGCTGTTCCTGGGTGGTCGAGAACAGGAAATAGCTCTGATCGCGGTTCGGGTCGGCCGCCATGTGCAGTTCGGCGCGATGCGCACCGTCCTTGCGCTGGATGTAATGGCCGGTCGCCATGCAGTCGGCATCCAGATCGCGCGCGGTTTCCAGCAGGTCTCGGAACTTGACCCGTTCGTTACAGCGGATGCAGGGAACGGGCGTCGCGCCGGCCAGATAGGCGTCGGCGAATTCGTCGATGACCGATTCGCGGAACTTGTTCTCGTAATCCAGGACATAATGGGGAAAGCCCATGCGTTCGGCCACGCGACGGGCATCGTGGATATCCTGGCCCGCGCAGCACGCGCCTTTCTTGGCAAGTGCCGCCCCGTGGTCATACAGCTGCAGCGTGACCCCGATGACGTCATAGCCTTCGGATTTCAGCTGCGCCGCGACGACTGAACTGTCCACGCCCCCCGACATCGCCACGACGACACGCGTCTGCGCAGGGGATTTTGCAAAACCAAGGCTGTTCAGTTCGGTCGCGGGCGCATCGGCACGCAGGGCAGCGGTCAGGGTCATGGATGATCTTTCGGCCCGCCAAGGGCGGTGCTGGTCGGGCGGCAAAGGGATTTGCGTCAAAATATAGGCAAATTGGTCGGATTCTCAACCCCGGCCGGGGTCGAAATCCCGATCAGGCTAACCGCGCCTTAAGTGCTTTCGACCAGAACTTGCAGAACGTGACGGAAGGACGCTGCAATGTTCGTGAAAAAGACCACAGGCCCGCGGATCGTGACACTGGCGGATGGGCGCATCCTCAGCGTGGCGGATCTGCCGATGGCCGACACCAGATGGGTCGCCAGCCGCAAGCAGACGGTCGTGCTGGCGGTGTCGCACGGGCTGATCAGCCGCGACGACGCGCTGCGCCGCTATGGCTTGTCGGAGGAGGAGTTCGACGGCTGGTGCACCGCGGTCGCGCGCCACGGAAAGGCGGCTTTGAAGGTGACGGCGCTTCAAAAGTATAGACAACCATAGGGTGCATGACGCAGAAGGAATGCAAGTGGTAACGACATATTAACCTGTTCGTCAGATTGTCGGGACATGACCTTCGGCGAATCGGGGAAAGACCAAGCCATGCGAATCCTTCTGGTAGAAGACGACCCAAGCACTGCACGGGCGATCGAACTGATGCTGACGGCGGCCAGCTACAACGTGTTCCTGACCGACATGGGCGAGGAGGGGATCGATCTGGCCAAGCTGTACGATTACGATCTGATCCTGCTGGATCTGGACCTGCCCGACATGCATGGGATGGAGGTCCTGCGCCATCTGCGCCTGGCCCGCATCGACACGCCGATCCTGATCCTGACCGGGTCCGACGACACGGAAAGCAAGCTGCGCGGCTTCGGCTTCGGCGCGGACGATTACATGACCAAGCCCTTCAACCGCGAAGAGCTGCAGGCCCGCATCCAGGCGATCATCCGCCGCTCAAAGGGGCACAGCCAGGCGCTGATCCGGACCGGAGAGATCACCGTCAACCTGGACGCCCGTTCGGTCGAGGTGAAGGGCAAGCCGGTGAACCTGACCGGCAAGGAATACCAGATCCTGGAACTGCTGAGCCTGCGCAAGGGCACGACCTTGACCAAGGAGATGTTCCTGAACCACCTGTACGGCGGCATGGACGAACCCGAACTGAAGATCATCGACGTGTTCATCTGCAAGCTTCGCAAGAAGCTGTCCGAGGCCTTGGGCGGCGAGAGCCATATCGAGACGGTCTGGGGCCGCGGCTATGTCCTGCGCGATCCGGGTCCGGGGCAGGCGGAACGTCTGGCGATCGGGGCCTGATACGGCTTCTGGACGATTGCCTGCCCTTGGGCGATACCCACATCTGAGACGGTCGCGTGTTTCGGCCGGATGCGGATGATGGGGGCGGCGATGGCGCAGGACAAGTCGGTGGGGCAACCGGACCGGAAGATGGATCGCGGTCAGGCCGCGGACCGCATCGCGGATCTGGCGGCGCGGGTCGCCGCCGCGAACAAGGCCTATCACGCCGAGGACGCACCGCAGATATCGGACGCTGAATACGACGCGCTCAAGGCGCAGCTGGCGGCGCTTGAGCGGGACTTTCCCGATCTGGCGCTGCCCGACAGCCCGACCGGCAAGGTCGGCGCCGCCCCGGCCGAGGGCTTCGGCAAGATCGTCCACGCGCAACGCATGATGTCGTTGGGCAATGCCTTTACCGAGGGCGACGTCGCCGACTTCACCGCCCGCGTCCGCAGCTTTTTGGGCCTTGACCCCGACATGCCCCTGGAGGTGACGGCCGAGCCGAAGATCGACGGGCTGTCCCTGTCGCTGCGCTATGAGAACGGCGTGCTGGTCCATGCCGCGACCCGCGGCGATGGCGTGGTGGGAGAGAACGTGACCGCCAACGCCCGCACGATTTCCGACATCCCCCACCAGCTGGAGGGCGACGTCCCCGCCATCCTTGAGGTGCGCGGCGAGGTCTACATGGCGCATGACGACTTTGCGGCGCTGAACGATGCGGGGCGGGTCTTTGCCAATCCGCGCAACGCGGCCGCGGGATCGCTGCGCCAGATCGACCCGGCGGTGACCGCGCGCCGGCCGCTGCGCTTCTTCGCCTATGGCTGGGGGCAGCTGTCCGAACCGCTGGCGCCGACGCAGATGGCCTCCGTGGAGCGGCTGGCCGCCCTGGGGTTCCAAACCAACCCATTGACGCGCCTGTGCACCGACACCGCGCAGATGATCGCCACCTGGGCCGAGATCGAACAGCAGCGCGCCACCTTGGGCTATGACATCGACGGCGTGGTCTACAAGGTGAACGACCTTGCGTTCCAGGGGCGGCTTGGCTTTCGGTCCACCACGCCCCGATGGGCCTTGGCGCACAAGTTTCCGGCCGAGACCGCCTGGACCCGGCTGGAGCGGATCGAGATCCAGGTCGGTCGCACGGGCGCCCTGTCCCCCGTCGCGCGGCTGGAGCCCGTGACCGTGGGCGGCGTGGTCGTGTCCAACGCGACCCTGCACAACGAGGATTACATCGCCGGGCGGGACAGCTCTGGCGCACCCATCCGTGACGGTCGCGACATCCGTGAGGGTGACTGGGTGAAGATCTATCGCGCCGGCGACGTGATCCCCAAGATCGCCGATGTCGACCTGTCGCGCAGGCCCGCGGACAGCGTGCCCTATGTCTTTCCGTCGCACTGCCCCGAATGCGGGTCCGAGGCGATCCGCGAGCCGGGCGACAGCGTGCGCCGCTGTACCGGCGGCCTGATCTGCCCCGCGCAGGCCGTCGAGAAGCTGAAGCATTTCGTCAGCCGCGCAGCCTTCGACATCGACGGGCTGGGCGCCAAGCAGATCGAGATGTTCTTCGCAGACGATCAGCTGCCCATCCGCGAGCCCGCCGACATCTTCACCCTGGCCGATCGCGACGCCCGAAACTTCACCAAGCTGAAGAACCGCGAGGGGTTCGGCGAACGCTCGGCCGAAAAGCTGTTCGCCGCGATCGAGGATCGCCGTTCGATCCCCATGGCCCGGCTGATCTTTGCCTTGGGCATCCGCCATGTGGGCGAGGTCGCGGCCGCGACCCTGGCCCGCCATTTCCACGACTGGCCTGCCTTGATCGCCGCCATCGACGGGGCGGCACGGGAGCCCGCCTTTGCCGCCCCGGACGACAAGGCCCGTCGCGTGGCGTTGGCCGACAGCCCGAACTGGGCCGAGCTGACCGGCATCGACGGCATCGGCGCGGTGCTGGTCGATTCGCTGGTGACGACGTTCGCGCAGCCGACAGAACGCGCCAGCATCGACCGGCTGGCGACCCTTCTGGACATCCGGCCGGTCGATACCGCCAATGCGGTGCAGACCGAGATTTCCGGCAAGACGCTGGTCTTCACCGGTACGCTGGAGCGGATGACCCGCGCCGAGGCCAAGGCGCGGGCCGAGGCGATGGGGGCCAAGGTCGCGGGGTCCGTCAGCGCCAAGACCGACCTGCTGATCGCGGGGCCCGGGGCGGGGTCCAAGGCCGCCAAGGCCGAGGCCCTGGGCGTCACCGTCATCGACGAGGAAGAATGGCTGCGCATCGCGGGGGCCGGATGACCGCCCCCAAGGGCCGCCCGCCCGCATTGTTCCCGCTGTTCGCGGCCATCGACACGCTGCCCGGCATCGGCCCCAAGGGGCGCGCCGCGCTGGAACAGATGGGCATCGACAAGCCGCGCGACCTGGTCCTGACGCTGCCGGCCAGCGGCATCACCCGCCGCCGCATCGCGCGCATCGCCGACGCCCGCGCGCCCGAGATCGTGACGATCACGGTGACCGTCACGCGCCACCACCCGCCCCAGGTCCGCGGCCGCCCGTTCCGGGTGCATTGCACCGACGGAGAGGGCGACCTGACGCTGGTGTTCTTCCGTCCGCGCGACAACTGGATCGAAAGCCAGCTGCCCGTGGGCGCGCGCCGCATCCTCAGCGGAAAGCTGGAGCTGTTCGACGGACTGGCCCAGATGGTGCATCCCGACCACATCCTGGCGAATGGCGATGCGCTGCCGCCCAGCTTCGAGCCCGTCTATCCCCTGTCGGCGGGGCTGACGCAGAAGGGCATGGCCAAGGCGGTCGATGCCGCGCTGACCCGGCTGCCCCCGGTCGAGGAATGGATCGACCCACAGCTTATCGCGCAGCGCGGCTGGCCCTCCTTTGCCGATGCGCTGCACCAGGCGCATGCGCCGCAATCGCCCGGCGCGCTGTCGCCCGACAGCCCGGCGCGGGCGCGGCTGGCCTATGACGAATTTCTGGCCCATCAGATGACCTTGGCACTGGTGCGGCGGGACAAGCGGCGGCTGAAGGGGCGGGCCAGCGCGGGTGACGGCACCCTGCGCGCGCGGGTGCTGCAAAGCCTGCCCTGGCCGCCCACGGGCGCTCAGAGCCGCGCGATCGCCGAGATCGCCGATGACATGGCCAGTGCGCGCCGCATGAACCGCCTGCTGCAGGGCGATGTCGGCGCGGGCAAGACGCTGGTCGCGCTTATGGCTGCCCTGGTCGCGGTCGAGGCCGGGGGCCAGGCCGTGCTGATGGCGCCCACCGAGATCCTGGCCCGCCAGCATGCCCGCGCGCTGGAACCGCTGGCGCGTGCGGCAGGGGCGCGGCTGGCCGCGCTGACCGGGCGCGACAAGCGCGACCTGCGCGGCCAGATCCTGACCGACCTGGCGGAGGGCCGCATCGACATCCTGGTCGGCACCCATGCGGTCTTCCAGAAGGACGTGACCTTCCACGACCTGCGCCTGGCCATCATCGACGAACAGCACCGCTTCGGTGTGGCCCAACGACTGGAGCTGTCGGCCAAGGGCGACGTGCCGCCCGACATGCTGATCATGACCGCAACGCCCATCCCCCGCTCGCTGGCCCTGTCGCAATATGGCGATCTGGACCTGTCGGTGCTGGACGAAAAGCCGCCGGGGCGCCAGCCCATCACCACGGTGATGATCGCGGACACGCGGTTGGACCAGGTCACGGAACGCCTGCGCGCCGCGATGGCGCAGGGCGCGCGCGCCTATTGGGTCTGCCCCCTGGTCGAGGAGAGCGAGGTCACCGACCTGACCGCGGCAGAGGCGCGGTTCACCCATCTGCGCGCGATCTTCGGCGACAGGGTGCGGCTGATCCACGGCCAGATGCCCCCCGACCAACGCGACGCGGCAATGGCCGATTTCGCCGACGGTACGGCGCAGCTGCTGGTCGCCACCACCGTGATCGAGGTCGGCGTGGACGTGCCGCAGGCCACGATCATGGTGATCGAACGCGCCGAAAGCTTTGGCTTGGCGCAGCTGCACCAGCTGCGGGGTCGGGTCGGGCGCGGGGCAGGCGCCTCGACCTGTCTGCTGATGTATCATGGGCCCTTGAACGAGACCGGGGCCCGCCGCCTGACCACGCTGCGCGACACCGAGGACGGGTTCCGCATCGCGGAGGTCGACCTTGAGATGCGGGGCGCGGGCGATGTGATCGGCACTGCGCAATCGGGCCTGCCGCGGTTCCGCATCGCGGACCTGGAACACCAGGCCGGGCTGATGGCGGTGGCGCGCCAGGACGCACGGTCGCTGCTGGAACGCGACCCGACACTGGAGACCCCGCGGGGGCAGGCGCTGCGGCTGCTGATGTGGCTGATGCAGCAGGATCATGCGATTCGACTGATCCAGGTTGGCTGACAAGGCGGAATGTTCTTAAAAAGTTCTTTACCGAATCGAGAGAACATGAGAACAAAGAGGCAACAGAGAGGAGTTGCCGTCATGACCAAAGACACTGCCATCGACCTGATCGGGGCCGCCGCGCTCAGCCTGACCACCATTGTCCTGCTGTGGCTGCCCGCCATGCTGCAGGTCTGACCGACTGCCCCGCGACGCAGGGATGGCGCCCCGCCTGTGCGCCATCCGTCCCCAAAGCTCGCGCACCTGGCCGGCCCCGCAGGAGGCCGGCCCTTTTCATGCGGATGCCTTGTCCAGCGCCTCCAGCGTGGCGTCCCAGGCCAGCAGGATCGACG
Source organism: Paracoccus marcusii (assembly GCF_028621715.1). NCBI lineage: Bacteria > Pseudomonadati > Pseudomonadota > Alphaproteobacteria > Rhodobacterales > Paracoccaceae > Paracoccus > Paracoccus marcusii. Next base: position 1,842,832 of record NZ_CP117466.1, read on the forward strand.
GATGGCGGTTGGGATAGGCGCGCGCAGGCGTCAGCGCCTCGAGGTCGGAAAAGGGCGCGCCGGGGGCGGGGGCATCCTGGGTCAGCATCGCGCGCAGCTGATCGCGCGCCTGCACGATGCCCGCCCGGTCCATGCCGATCACCGCCTGTCCCAGCACGGATGCCGAAGCCTGACCCAGGGCGCAGGCCCGCACCTCCTGCGCGAAATCGCTGATGCGGCCATCGGCCATCGACAGGTGCACAGTCACGGACGATCCACATTGCGGCGACCGGCGCTGGACGCTCGCCTGTGCGTCGTCCAGCCGGCCCTGATGGGGGATGGCGGTCGTCAGCGCGAGGATGCGTCGCGAGTAAAGCTGCATCAGATCGGTTTCGGCCATGCGTCATCCCTTGGGGTTTCATCAGCGCGGGTCGATGAGTAGATAGGGACGGCCATGCCGAAAGGAAACCCGATGTTCGACCCCCTCAGCCTGAAATATGACGCGGCCGGCCTGATCCCCGCCATCGCGCAGGACGCCGCCTCGGGCGAGGTGCTGATGATGGCCTGGATGAACGCCGACGCCGTGGCCCGGACGCTGGAGACAGGACGCGTGACCTATTGGTCGCGGTCGCGGTCGTCGTTCTGGATCAAGGGCGAAAGTTCGGGCCACGTTCAGGCGCTGGTCGAGATGCGCGTCGACTGCGACCGCGACTGTCTGCTGGTGCTGGTCGACCAGACCGGGCCCGCCTGCCACACGAACCGGCGCAGCTGCTTTTACACCGGCATCCGGGACGGGGCCGAGGTCGTGCTGACCGAACCGATGGTCTAAAGCCCGACCATGCGGCGGATGTCGTCCGGGGACGCTCCGTCCGACCGGTACTGGCGGATTGCGCGGGCATCGTCGCGCTTCGCCAACCGCCGCCCCGCCGTGTCGCGGATCAGCCGGTGGTGCAGATAGGCCGGCGTCGGCAGGTCCAGCAGGTGCTGCAGCAGCACGTGGATATGGGTCGACGCGAACAGGTCCATCCCCCGCGTCACCAGCGTGATCCCCTGTGCGGCGTCGTCCACGACAACCGCCAGATGATAGGACGTACCCATCCCCCGGCGCGACAGGACGACGTCGCCGATGCCCGCAAGGAACTGCTGACGGGTAAGGATGTGGCTTCGGCCTTGATCCGTGAACCCGATGCTGTCCAGCCCAAGCGCGTCGAAGGCGCGACCGGCGTCCAGCCGGATCACGTCATCAGGGCCGGCATCGCGCAGGTCGCGGTGGCGGCAGGTGCCCGGATAGATCAGGCCATCCGGCCCGGCAGGCAGGGCGCCCTCCTGCGGGGCGGACAGCGCTGCGCGGATATCCCCCCGGCGGCAGCGGCAGGGATAGGTCAATGGCGCCAGCCGCGCCAGCGCGTCCTGATAGGCGGGCATGCGGTCGGACTGGCGCATGACCGGCCGCGGCCAGTCCAGGCCCAGCCAAGCCAGGTCCTTGAAGATCGCGGCCTCGTATTCCGGGCGACAGCGGTCGCGGTCGATATCCTCGATCCGCAGGTGGAAATCCCCCTGCGCCGCCGCGGTCAGGGCCGAAAACGCATGGCCCAGGTGCAGCAGCCCCGTGGGCGACGGCGCGAACCGTGTTACTGGGCGGCCAGCCATGCGTTGAAATCGTCCTTGGCGCGCTGCGTGTAGGCGGGATAGCGGTCCTTGCGGCCGCGGCGACCCGACCGGCTGTCGGGCAGGGGCGGGAACAGGCCAAAGTTCACGTTCATCGGCTGAAAGGTCTTGGCCTCGGCCCCGCCGGTGATGTGGTTGACCAGCGCGCCCATCGCGGTGGTGAAGGGCGGCGGCGCCAGATCGCGCCCCAGGGCCTGGGCTGCGGCCATGCGCCCTGCCAGCAGCCCCATCGCGGCGCTTTCGACGTATCCCTCGACCCCGGTGACCTGCCCGGCAAAGCGCAGGTTCGGCGCCAGGCGCAGGCGCATGCGGTCGTCCAGCAACGTCGGTGAGTTCAAAAAGCTGTTGCGGTGGATGCCGCCAAGCCGGGCAAAGCTGGCATTCTGCAGGCCAGGGATCATCCGGAACACCTGGGTCTGCGCACCGTATTTCATCTTGGTCTGAAAGCCCACGATATTGTACAGCGTGCCGAGCGCGTTGTCGCGGCGCAGCTGGACCACGGCATAGGCCTTTTCCTGAGGCTTGTGGGCATTGGTCAGGCCCACGGGCTTCATCGGACCGTGGCGCAGGGTCTCGCGGCCGCGTTCGGCCATGACCTCGATGGGCAGGCAGCCATCGAAATAGCCCGCGGTCTCGCCCTCGTGGAACTCGGTCTTGTCGGCGGCCAGAAGCGCGTCGATGAAGGCCTCGTATTCGTCGCGGTTCATCGGGCAGTTGATATAGGCCTTCTGCTCGGCCTCCGTCTCGCCCTTGTCATAGCGCGACTGCTCCCAGGCGATCGACATGTCGATCGTGTCGGCATGCACGATGGGCGCAATGGCGTCGAAGAAGGCCAGCGCGTCCGTCCCCGTCACGCCGCGGATCGCCCCGGCCAGCGCGTCCGAGGTCAGCGGCCCCGTCGCCACGATCCAGTTGCCGGTGCCGGGCAGTTCGGTGATCTCTCCGGGAACGATGGTGATCAGCGGCTCCGCCTGCAGCGCGGCGGTGACGGCGGCCGAAAAGGCCTCGCGGTCCACGGCCAGCGCGCCGCCCGCGGGCAGGCGGTAACGGCCCGCCATCTCCATGATCAGACCGCCGGCGGCCCGCATCTCCCAGTGCAGCTGGCCGACGGCGTTCATCACGTCGTCATCGGACCGGAAGCTGTTCGAACAGACCATCTCGGCGCAGTCGCCGGTCTTGTGGGCAAAGGTTTCGACCTGCGGGCGCATCTCGTGCAGCACGACGGGCACGCCCATCCGGGTGATCTGCCAGGCGGCTTCCGATCCGGCAAGGCCGGCACCGATGATGTGGACGGGTTCCATGCGTGTCTCCTTGACGGGTGGGCTAGCAAGGCCGTGGCGGAATGGAAAGGGGCGGCGCCGTCGGCACCGCCCCCAGGGTCATGCGACCGATCCGCGCGGGATCAGGCCTCGGCGGCTGCCTCGGCGGCGTCGCCGTCCTCTGCATCATCCTCGGCGCGCAGGGCCGACGGTGCGGCCAGGTTCGCGATGACGAAGTCGCGGTCGATCGTCGCCTTGGCGCCGTTCGGCAGCGTGACGTCGCTGATGTGGATAGTGTCGCCGATCTGGCGGCCTTCCAGGTCCACGGTCAGATGATCGGGGATGTCACCCGCGGTCACGACCAGCTCGACCTCGGGACGCACGGTGACCAGGGTGCCACCGCGCTTGAGACCGGGGCACTTGTCCTCGTTGATGAACTCGACCGGGATGAACAGGTTCACCTTGGACGTGCGGCGCAGGCGCATGAAGTCGATGTGGATCGGCAGATCCTTGACGACGTCGCGCTGGACGCCGCGGCAGATGACGCGGACATCGTCCTGGCCCTCGACCTGCAGGTTCCACAGCGTGGACATGAAGCGGCCGGCGCGCAGCGTGGTCAGCAGCTTGTTGAAGTCGAACGCGATCGAGACGGGCTCTTTGCCGTCGCCATACACGATACCGGGCACCTTGCCTTCGCGGCGGGTCTGGCGGGCGGCCCCCTTGCCTGACCCCGCGCGTGCCTCGGCCACCAGATTCGGAATCTCTTTGGCCATTTTCTTAATCCTTAACCATGATTGAAGACGCCACCCTCCAAGGGTGCGTGGCGCCAAGCGGTGCCCTTAGCGCAGACAGGCCCGGATGTGAAGTCAGAAATACCACGCCGCGCGACGCATGCGCGCAGGTGAATTGACTTGCCGGTCCCCCCGGCCCTATGGGCCGACAGGGCCTGCGCGCAAGGCGTGGGCGGGGCTTGGGGGCAGCGGTGGACAAGACGCAGACGCGGCAGATGTCGGTGGACTATCTGCGGGTGGTGCTGGCCGCCTTCGTGGTCGTCGCGCATTCGGGCCTTGCCCGAGAGACGTTCCGGACCTGGGGCGATGCGGGCCTGGTCGCGCTGGCCACGGGCAACAGCGTGCTGCGCGTCGCGGTGCCGGTCTTCACGCTGATCGCGGGGTATTTCCTGGCATCGGTGCTGCGGCGGGCGCGGCTGTCGGATTGGGTGGGGCATCTGCTGGTGCTCTATGCCGTCTGGTCGGCGGTCTATCTGCTGTTCCTGTGGCCCTATTACACGAACCGGCCCCTTGGACTGACCGCGACCGAACTGACGCTTGGCTTCATGCACCTGTGGTTTCTGGAGGGGCTGGCGATCTCCGGCGTGATCCTGGGCGCGGTGCGGCTGCTGGGATCGGGGGCCGTGGTCGCGTCGGCGGTCGTGCTGGGGCTGGTGGGGGTCGCGCTGCAATACGCGCGGATGGCCGGCCTGTCCGAGATGCCCGTCGAACATTATCGCAACGGCCCCTTCTACCTCTATCCCTATCTGGTGATGGGCTGGTTGATGGCCGTGCATCCGCCGCGCCTGTCGACGGCCCTTCTGTGGGCGATGGTCGCGGGGGGGCTGGTCCTGACCATCGGCGAAAGCCTGTACTGGCTGCGCCGCATCGGAGAGGAGCCGCTGCTGGAGATCCCGGTCGGCCACCTGATCCTGTGTCCGGCGCTGCTGCTGCTGGTAATGCGGCTGCGGATGCCTGACACGGCGCTGCCCTTGGGGCGGGCGGCGGCGGGGATCTATGTGCTGCACGTGATTGTTCTGCAGGGGCTGCCGAAGCTGGGGGTGGACCATCCCGGCGTCACGGCGGTCCTGGGGATCGCCTTGCCGTTCCTGCTGGTCTGGGGCGTCAGCCTCGCGGGCCGACGCCACCGCTGGTTGTCGCGCCTGTTCTAGGCCGGCTGGCCGATCTGGTATTCGTCCAGGAAGTCGCGCGGGATCAGCAGATGCTCGGGCCCGATATTGTCCAGGTCGCGTTCGCCGCACAGCGCCATGCTGATGTCCAGCTCCTTGCGGATGATCTCCAGCGCGCGGGTCACGCCGGCCTCTCCCATCGCGCCCAGCCCGTGCAGCCAGGCCCGTCCGATCCAGGTGCCGTGCGCGCCAAGCGCCAGCGCCTTGAGCACGTCCTGACCCGACCGGATGCCGCTGTCCATGTGGACCTCGACCCGGTCGCCCACCGCCTTGACGATATGGGGCAGCATCCGGATCGACGACAGGGCACCGTCCAGCTGGCGCCCGCCATGGTTGCTGACGATGATCGCATCGGCGCCGAAATCGGCGGCCATGCGGGCGTCTTCGGGGTCCAGGATGCCCTTCAGGATCAGCTTGCCACCCCACATGTCGCGGATCCTGGCGATCTTGTCCCAGTCCAGGCGCTCGTCGAACTGCTCCGCCGTCCAGCTCATCAGGCTGGAGGTGTCGCCCACGCCCTTGGCATGGCCCACGATATTGCCGAAGAAGCGGCGCTTGGTCTTCAGCATGCCCATGCCCCACCGCCAGCGGGTGGCCAGGTCCAGCACCGTGGGCAGGGTCATCTTGGGCGGCGCGGACAGGCCGTTCTTCAGGTCCTTGTGCCGCTGGCCCAGGATCTGCAGGTCCAGCGTCAGGACTAGCGCGCTGCAGTTGGCGGCCTTGGCGCGTTCGATGATGGCGGCCACGAAATCCTGGTCCTTCATCACGTACAGCTGGAACATGAAGGGCGCGGTCGTGTGCGCGGCCACGTCCTCGATCGAACAGATCGACATGGTGGACAGGCAGAACGGCACGCCGAACTTCTCGGCCGCGCGGGCGGCGTGGATCTCTCCGTCGGCATGCTGCATGCCTGTCATGCCGACCGGAGCCAGCGCCACCGGCATGGTCACTGCCTGACCCGCCATCTGCCGCGACAGGCGGCGGTCGGACATGTCCACGGCGACCTTCTGGCGCAGCTTCAGCCGCGCGAAATCGGTCGTGTTGTCGCGAAAGGTCTGTTCGGTATAGCTGCCCGATTCCGCGTAATCGTAGAACATCTTGGGCGTGCGGGCGCGGTGCATCCGCTTGAGATCGTCGATGCAGGTGATGACGGGCATGGCATGGCCTTTCGCGAACTGGTCAAAACTTATTACCAGTTGCGCGGGCCCCTGGCAATCACCCGCCCGCGCGTCCCCGCAGGCCCGGATCGACCACAGGGCCGCGCAGCGCATCGGCCCGCGCCTGCAGGGCGGCTGCACGGGCGGCGGTCGCATCCTCCAGCGGTGTGGGGTCGGTGCGGGCCGCGGTCGCATGGGCGGGCAGGGCGGGTTTGGCCAGCGCCTGTTCCGTCGGCAGCAGGCGGGGATAGTCCCCGTCGGCGGTGCAGGCGGCCAGCGTCAGCGCAAGGATCAGGGCGTGCTTCATGGCGGCGACGATACGCGGGCCGTGGGCGCCCGGCAACGCCTTCCCTCGGCCACGGCTGCGCGCTAGACACGGGGCCATGGCCCGCACCACCGGTTCCCGCGCCGAAATCACCGGCCCCCTGATCCGCGACAAGGCCCGCCGCCTGTTCGCGCGGCAGGGCTATGCCGCCGTGTCGATGCGCCAGATCGCGGCTGCCGTGGGCGTGCAGGCCGGCGCGCTCTACGCCTATACGCCCGACAAGCAGGCGCTGCTGGCCGACCTGCTGGAAAGCCACATGCAGGAGCTGCTGGACGCCTGGTCGGACGATCCGGCGGCCGATCCGCTGGCGCGGCTGGAACGCTTCGTGCGGTTCCACATCGATTTCAGCCTTGATCACAGCGACGCGGTGTTCCTGTCCTATATGGAGCTGCGCAACCTGACGCCCGACAATTTCGGCCGCATCGCGGCGCTGCGGGGCCGGTACGAGGCCGCGTTGGAGCGGATCCTGCGCGACGGGGTCGCCTCCCGCTCCATGCGGATCGAGGATCCCAAGCTGACCACACTGGCCCTGATCGCGATGCTGACCGGGGTGACGAACTGGTACCGCGAGGGCGGGCGCCTGGACCGGGGCCGCATCGCCCAGATCTATTGGGGGCTGGCCCGCGGCGCCGTGGGTGCCTGAAGGCGCTTGCTGCCCCCCGCGCCATGCCGGATAATCGCGCCCATGTCCCTGCCCCCCGGTTTCCTTGATGAGATTCGCAACCGCGTCCCGATCAGCCGGGTGATCGGCAAGAAGGTCACGTGGGATCTGCGCAAGTCGAACCAGGCGCGCGGCGATTGGTGGGCACCGTGCCCCTTCCACCAGGAAAAGTCCGCCAGCTTTCACTGCGACGACCAGAAGGGCTATTATTACTGCTTCGGCTGTCAGGCCAAGGGCGACGCCATCGGTTTCCTGCGCGACCATGACGGGATGGAGTTCATCGAGGCGGTCAAGCTCTTGGCCGCCGAGGCCGGGCTGACCATGCCCGAACCCGACCCCCGTGCCCGCGAAAAGACCGACAGGCGGACGCGGCTGCTGGAGGTGACCGAGGCCGCCTGCCGCTGGTTCCGCCTGCAGTTGCAGACCGGCGCCGCGGCGGATGCGCGCGATTACCTAGACCGCCGCGGCCTGGACGCCGCCGCACTGGACCGGTTCGAGATCGGCTTTGCCCCCGATCACCGCACCGCCCTGACCGCGGCTCTGCGCGACAAGGGCTTTGCCGAGGATCAGATCGTCGAGGCCGGCATGTCCGCCCGGCCCGAAGGCGGCGGCGCGGCCTATGACCGGTTCCGGGGGCGCATCATCTTTCCGATCCGCGACGGACAGGGCCGCTGCATCGGCTTTGGCGGCCGGGCGATGGACCCGAACGCGCGGGCGAAATACCTCAACAGCCCGGAAACGCCGCTTTTCGACAAGGGGCGCAATCTGTACAATCTGGGCCCTGCACGCAGCGCGGTCGCCAAGGGCCAGCGGCTGGTCGTGGCCGAAGGCTATATGGACGTGATCGCCTTGGCCCGCGCGGGGTTCGAGGGGGCGGTGGCTCCCCTGGGCACCGCCATCACCGAGGAGCAGCTGCGCCTGATGTGGCGCGTCTCGCCCGAACCGGTGATCGCGCTGGACGGCGATGCGGCGGGCCAGCGCGCGGCGCAGCGGCTGATCGACCTGGCGCTGCCGCTGACCGGACCCGGACAGGCACTGCGCTTTGTCATTTTGCCCGCGGGGCAGGATCCCGACGATCTGATCAAGGCATCCGGCCCGAGCGCGATGGGGGCGCTGCTGGATCAGGCACGGCCCATGCTGGATCTGCTCTGGGCGCGCGAGACGCAGGGGCAGGTCTTCGACAGCCCCGAACGCAAGGCGGCCCTGGATCGCCGCCTGGCCGAGGCTGTTGCCCGCATCCCCGATGAACGTACCCGCGCGCTGTACTCCGAAGATATCCGGCGCAAGCAGTGGGAGCTGTTCGGCGGTGGCGCCCGCAAGACCACCCCGCGGGGGGGCGCGGCCGGGCGTGGTCCGGCCCGGCGCCAAGGGGCCTCGATGGCCCCGCGGGCGGCGTCCCTGCCGGTGGGGATCAACGTCCCGGAACAGGGAGAGGGGACGCTGGAGGGCGCCGCCCTGCTGATCTGTGCGTTGCGCCCTTCAGTCGTGGCGCATGTCGAGGCGCGTCTTGAACGCGTGCTGCCGCGCGACCCGGACCGCGCGGCGCTGCTTCATGATCTGCTGACCCATACCGACAGCCCGGCCGGGCGGCGCGGCCTTGAAACCCTGCGCCGCGACGCCCATCTGGGCCTGACGCCCGCAATCATCGAACGGAAGGACGACGACGGCGCCGTGACGATGCTGCTGGATCTTCTGGACCGCATCGAGGTCGCGCGCGCCACGACGCACGAACTGCCCCGCGCCGAATCCGAGATCCAGGGAGAGGCCGATGAGGGACTGACATGGCGCATCAGCCAGATAACCCGCGCCCGCCACCGGGCCGAGAACCCCGAGATGGAGACGTCGGGCGACATGAACGAGGATCGCGACGCCATGTCGGCGCAATTGTCGGATTGGCTGTCGGGCCAGATCTGGCGCAAGCCGCCCCGGCGGTGACCGCGATTCGCAACCCCCGGGGGTTGCGAATCATCAGCGCGCCCGGCCTTTGATTCGGCCGGGAAGCACGCTAGAACCGAAGCAACTTTGCGACGATTCGCACGCACATGCGAATCACCCGCCCACGATCTCGCCGAGAAGGAGCCCTGGATGGCCGCCAAGGACGATGACCACGACAAGACCGACAAGGACGACAATGCCCATACGCTGGACATGAGCCAGGCGGCGGTCAAGAAGATGATCGCCGAGGCACGCGAGCGTGGCTACATCACCTACGACCAGCTGAACGCCGTCCTGCCGCCCGAGCAGGTCAGCAGCGAGCAGATCGAGGACGTCATGTCGATGCTGTCCGAAATGGGCATCAACGTCATCGAGGACGACGACGCCGCCGAGGAGTCGGAGGGCGGGGCCATCGTCACCACCGGGTCCGGGTCGCGCGAACTGGCCGTGTCGGCCAGCGAGACCGAAAAGCTGGACCGCACCGACGACCCCGTTCGCATGTACCTGCGCGAGATGGGATCGGTCGAGCTGCTCTCCCGCGAGGGCGAGATCGCCATCGCCAAGCGGATCGAGGCGGGCCGCAACACCATGATCGCGGGCCTGTGCGAGAGCCCGCTGACCTTCAAGGCCATCACGCTGTGGCGCGAGGAGCTTCTGGACGAAGAGATCCTGCTGCGCGACGTCATCGATCTCGAGACCACCTTCGGCCAGTCCATGGACGACGAGGAGGCCGAAGAGGTCGAGCTGACCGTCGAGGGCGAGGCCAGCCCTGCCGCGACCAAGCGCGAGGAGTTCGACGCCGACGGCAACCCGCTGCGCGTCGAGGATGACGAGGACGAGGACGAGGGCGCCAACCTGTCGCTGGCCGCGATGGAGGCAAGCCTCAAGCCCAAGGTCCTGGAGACGCTGGAAGCCATCGCCCATCACTACGAGGGGCTGGCCGACATGCAGGACCAGCGCATGTCCGCGACGCTGAACGAGGACAACAGCTTCTCGGCCAGTGCCGAGAGCGACTATCAGAACCTGCGGTCGGAAATCGTCGTCCTGGTGAACTCGCTGCACCTCAACAGCGGCCGGATCGAGGCGCTTGTCGATCAGCTTTACGGCATCAACCGCCGGATCGTCACCATCGACAGCGGCATGGTCAAGCTGGCCGACGCGGCCCGCATCAACCGCCGCGAGTTCATCGACGCCTATCGCGGCAGCGAACTGGACCCGAACTGGGTGGACCGCATGTCCGCGCAGGCCGGGCGCGGCTGGCAGGCGCTGTTCGACCGGTCGCGCGACCAGGTCGAGCGTCTGCGCGGCGACATGGCCGAGGTCGGCCAGTATGTCGGTGTCGACATCGAGGAATTCCGCCGGATCGTGGCCCAGGTCCAGCGCGGTGAGAAGGAGGCCCGTCAGGCCAAGAAGGAGATGGTCGAGGCCAACCTGCGCCTGGTCATCTCGATCGCCAAGAAATACACGAACCGCGGCCTGCAGTTCCTGGACCTGATCCAGGAGGGCAACATCGGCCTGATGAAGGCCGTGGACAAGTTCGAATACCGCCGCGGCTACAAGTTCTCGACCTATGCGACCTGGTGGATCCGTCAGGCGATCACCCGGTCCATCGCGGATCAGGCGCGCACGATCCGCATCCCGGTCCACATGATCGAGACGATCAACAAGCTGGTCCGCACCGGCCGCCAGATGCTGCACGAGATCGGCCGCGAACCGACCCCCGAGGAACTGGCCGAGAAGCTGCAGATGCCGCTGGAGAAGGTCCGCAAGGTGATGAAGATCGCCAAGGAACCGATCAGCCTCGAGACCCCGATCGGGGACGAGGAGGACAGCCAGCTTGGCGATTTCATCGAGGACAAGAACGCCGTCCTGCCGCTGGACAGCGCCATCCAGGAGAACCTCAAGGAGACCACGACCCGTGTCCTGGCCAGCCTGACGCCCCGCGAGGAACGTGTGCTGCGCATGCGCTTCGGCATCGGCATGAACACCGACCACACCCTGGAGGAGGTCGGCCAGCAGTTCAGCGTGACCCGCGAACGCATCCGCCAGATCGAGGCCAAGGCGCTGCGCAAGCTGAAGCATCCGTCGCGGAGCAGAAAGCTGCGGTCTTTCCTTGACCAGTGATCTGGAGGACCTGCAGGGCCTGGGCTTTGTCCTCTACCGCAGCACCGCGCGTGCCGGTCTGGACGGCTCGGCCATGCAGGACATCCTGCGCACCGCGCGCCATCGCAACCAGTCGCTCGGCCTGACCGGATGCCTGCACCACGAGGACGGCCTGTTCTTCCAGTGGCTGGAGGGGCCGGCCGACGGCCTGCGGAAGGTGGTGGCGTCGCTGATGGACGACGACCGTCATCGCGATTTCGAGATTCTGGACCAGGGCGCTTTGGATCACCGGCGCTTTCAGGATTGGCGGATGCGTTTCTCGGACCGGGACAGGGCATCGCTGATGGACTGGTTCGCGCGGTCCGACAGTTCGACCGTGCATCGCGGGGATTATGCAGGCGGCGTGGTCGCCTTCATGATGGGTCTCGATCTCTGACAGCGCCTTGCGCTTGCGGCACAAACTGTGAACACTGCCCCGAAACGACGGGGTGATGACAGGATGCAGTTCGACGATGCCGGGGCGTGGCTTTCCGACATGACGGTGATCGGGCCGGCCTTGGCGGTCGCGCTGGCGCTGCTGCTGTGGTGGCGCGGGCAGGTGGCACTGTCGCGGATGCGTGTGCGCGCGACACTGGCCGAGGATCGACTGCACGAGGCGAACCTGGACCGCACCCGCGCGCAGACCCGGGGCGAGGCGCAGGATGCCCGCCTTGCCGATCTGACCGAGGAGCGGGACGGTCTGACCGACGCGCTGCATCACGCCCGCCGGCAGGCGGCGCAGCTGGAGACAAGTCTGGCCGAAACACGCCTGCGCGCCGAGAAGGACGCCGAGGCCAGCGCGCGCGAGGTCGCCACCCTTCGGGAACTGCGCGCCGAGATGACGCAACAGTTCAAGCTGCTGTCGGCAGAGACGCTGCGCGCGCAGCAGGACGACCTGCAGCGGTTGCAGAACGACCAGCTGGCGGCCCTGCTGACCCCGTTCCGCGATCAGGTCGGCCGGTTCCAGACAGAGCTGCAGGCCCGGAACAAGGTGCTGGACGAGGAATCGGCCCGCCTGCGCGAACAGATCCTGTCCCTGCACAACCGCAGCGAACAGATCAGCCGCGAGGCCGTCAACCTGACCCGCGCCCTGAAGGGCGACAAGCAGCAGCAGGGTGCCTGGGGCGAGATGGTTCTGGAACGCATCCTGGAGGATTCGGGGCTGATGGCCGGGACGCATTACGATCTGCAGTCCAGCTGGCGCGACGACGACGGCAAGCTGTGGCGTCCCGACGTGGTGGTCAAGATGCCGCGCGGCAAGGTCATGGTCATCGACAGCAAGGTGTCGCTGAACGATTACGAGGCCTCGGTGACGCTTGACGATCCGGCGGCCTCTGCCGCGGCGCTGCGCCGTCACGTGGCCGCCATCCGCACGCACATCGCCACGCTGTCGGGCAAGGGCTATCAGCGGATGGACGACAACTCCGTCGATTACGTGCTGATGTTCATCCCGATCGAGGGGGCGTTCTCGGACGCGCTGCGGGCCGATCCGGCATTGGCGGCATTCGCGATGGAACGCCGCGTGGGACTGACGACGCCCACGACGCTGATGCTGACGCTGCGCACGGTCGATCACATCTGGGCGGTCGAGCGGCGCGAAAGCAACGCGCTGGAGATCGCGCGCCGGGCGGGGCAGCTGTATGACAAGGTCGCGGGCTTCGTCGAGGCGATGGACGGCGTCGGCCGCGCGCTGGACCAGGCCAACCGCGCCCACGGTCAGGCGATGGACCGGCTGACGCGCGGGTCCGGCAATGTCATCCGTCAGGTCGAGATGCTGCGGTCCCTGGGCGCACGTGCCAGCAAGCAGATCGACCTTGACCATGACCGCAACGATGCGCTGCTGGGCCCGGAGGCCGCCGAATGATGCATGTCCTGACCGTCGCCACGCAGGGGCCCGCCTGTCACGACATCACCGCGGAACTGGCCGATTGGCTGCGTTCCGGCGGCGCGGTCCGGGGGGTGCTGACCCTCATCGTGCAACATACGTCCGCGTCGCTGTTGATCCAGGAGAATGCCGACCCCGAGGTGCAGGCTGACCTGCTGGCATGGCTGGACCGTCTGGCCCCGCCCGCCGACGATCCGTCCATGGGCTGGATCACGCACCGCTATGAGGGGCCTGACGACATGCCCGCGCATCTGAAGGCGGCCGTTTTGCCAACGACCCTGCAGATCCCGGTCGACCGGGGTCGGATGATACTGGGCCGCTGGCAGGGCATCTATCTGGTGGAACACCGCCGCGCCCCGCATCGGCGTCAGGTCGTGGCGATGTTCGCGCCTCAGGCCTGAGGCATCAGATACACTTCGCGGATCGCGGCGCGGTCCGGGGCGGTGATCATGTGCATGACGGCGGCGGCAACATCGTCCGGCTGCAGCTTGTCCGGGGCGCCGTCGTCGAAGAACGCGGTGTCGACCATCCCCGGCGCCACGACGCAGCAGCGCCCACCCCATTCGCGCATCTCTTCGGCAAGATTGCCGGCATAGCCATGCACGAACCACTTGGTCGCGCCATAGATCGAGCCCTTGATGTGCTGGCGTCCCGCCGCGGACCCGGTCAGCACCAGCGTTCCGCGCGTCTTGCGCAGATGCGGCAGCAGGGCGCGCGCCGTCAGGACAACGCCCATGACGTTCAGGTCGATCATCCCGCGAATGTCGTCCAGATCGCCCGCCTCGGTCCCCGGCTTGGAAAGGCCGCGCCCTGCATTGGCATAGGCCGCGTCGATGCCGCCGAAATGGTCGGCGACCTGGGCCGCGGCGGCGGTTAGGGCGTCGATGTCGGTGGCATCGCCGCTGACGACCATCGCCCGGTCGCCCAGTTCCTTCGCCAGGGCGGACAGCTTGTCCGCCGACCGGGCGAACAGCGCGACGTTCCAGCCGGCGGCAACGGCGGCGCGCGCAGTCGCCGCACCGATGCCCGAGGAGGCGCCGGTGATGAACAGGGTCTGGGTCATGGATGCCTCAATCGGTTGAATCCCGCAGGAAATTACGGGCGGCAACGCGGCATTCGGGCCACAGGTTCCAGGGGGCCTATCTTGTGGGCTGTGGATAAAGCTACCCAATCCCTGCCAAGGTGCCTATAGTGACGGTGGATCGCCTTGGCACAGGGACAACGGAATGCGCTGCCCGTTTTGCGGAAATGTCGATACCCAGGTCAAGGACTCGCGCCCGGCCGAGGATAACGTGGCGATCCGCCGCCGTCGCTTCTGCCCGTCCTGCAGTGGTCGTTTCACGACCTATGAACGCGTCCAGCTGCGCGATCTTGTCGTGGTCAAGACGAACGGCCGCCGCGAGGATTTCGACCGCGACAAGATGGCCCGGTCGATCCGCATCGCCATGCAGAAGCGCCCGGTCGAGCCGGAACGCATCGAACAGATGATCAGCGGCATCGTCCGCAGGCTTGAAAGCACCGGAGAGACCGACATCCCGTCCAAGACCATCGGCGAGATCGTGATGGAGGCTTTGTCGCGCATCGACAATGTCGGCTACGTCCGGTTCGCCAGCGTCTACAAGAACTTTCAGGACGCGGACGACTTCGACAAGTTCGTGTCCGAGCTGCGCCCCGGCGCCGCCAACGATTGACCCCCGATCCGACAGAAGACGCTCGGCACATGGCCCATGCCCTGCGCCTGGCGCGGCGCGGCCTGGGCAACGTCTGGCCGAACCCCGCGGTGGGCTGCGTGCTGTTGCGCGACAGGCGCGTAGTCGGACGCGGCTGGACCCAGCCCGGCGGCAGGCCGCATGCCGAACGCATGGCACTGGACCAGGCGGGACCGCTGGCGGCGGGGGCGACGGCCTATGTCACGCTGGAGCCCTGCGCCCATCACGGCCGCACACCGCCTTGCGCGGCGGGGCTGGTCGGCGCGGGTGTTGCGCGGGTGGTGACGGCGCTGACCGACCCGGACCCGCGCGTGGCTGGGCGGGGTCACCAGATGCTGCGCGATGCCGGCATTCCGCTGACCGAAGGCGTGCTGGCGGACCAGGCCGCGGACCTGCAGGCGGGGTTCCTGCTGCGCATCACCGTGGGCCGCCCCTTCGTGACGCTGAAGCTGGCCAGCAGCCTGGACGGGCGCATCGCCATGGCCAGCGGGGAAAGCCGGTGGATCACCGGGCCCGCCGCCCGCGCACATGTCCATGCCCTGCGGGCGCAGCATGACGCGATCATGGTCGGCGGAGCGACGGCACGCACCGACCTGCCGCATCTGAACGTGCGCGGCATCCGCACGCCACAGCAGCCGGTCCGCATCGTCGTGTCGGCACAGGCCTTGCCGCCATTGCCGCCGCAGGACGCCCATCACGGGCCGCTGTGGCGGGTCGACGGGCCCCCGGCACAGGTCCTGGCCGATCTGGGCGCGCGCGGCATCACGCGGGTCTTTTGCGAAGGGGGCGGACGGCTGGCTGCCAGCCTGCTGGCCGCGGGGCTGGTCGATCAGCTGGTCGGCTATACTGCCGGCCTGGCGCTTGGGGCCGAGGCGCGGCCGTTCTTGGGTCCGACCGGCTGGACGCATCTGGCCCAGGCACCGCGGTTCCACCTGGCCGAGACGCGCGCCATTGGCGGCGATCTGTTCCATCGCTGGACCCGCGCCTGACTAGCGGCGCCAGATCCAGGCATGTCCGGCCAGCGCGCCCTGCGCCTTGGCCAGCAGCCGCAGGGCCGGTAGCGGATGCGCCTGTCCCGCCGCCAGCCTTTCCAGTGCCAGTTCGACCGGGCAGGGCAGGCCCGTCACCGGATCGCGATAGCGGGGATAGGCGATCAGGCAGGCATGGACCAGCGCCGCCAGATCGGGGCGCGCCTGACGCCGGGCGGGCAGGGGGCCCAGATCGCGCGTCAGCCCCCAGCCTGCATAGAAGGGCGCGCCCAGCACCGTCACGGGCTTGCCGCGCAGCAGCGCCTCGAACCCCAGGGTCGAGGTGATGGTCCAAACCTCGTCCACGGCCTCGATCAGCGCGACGGGGTCGGCATCGGTGGCGACATGATCGGACAAGGCCGCCAGCGATGCGGCATCGATCGCGCCGGGGCGCAGCCCCGCCTCGACATCGGGATGCGGCTTGTAGATCAGGCAGGCATCCGGATTGTCCGCCCGCACCCGCGCCAGCAGCGTCAGGTTGGTCCGTTCGGCGCCCGCGCCCTTCAGGATCGAGGCGTCATCCTCGACCTGTCCCGGCACCAGAATTCGGCGGCGCGCGTCGCGCGGGGGCAGGTCAATGGTGCCGCCCAGATTATACTTGGTCAGCCGCGCGGCGATCAGCGCGGCGATCAGCCGTTCCGCCCTGTCCCGTCCGCAGGGCGGCGGGCCGCGAGAGATCAGCGCCTCCAGCCGCGAGGGCGCGGTCGGGTCGAAATAGATCCCCAGATCGTCGGCCACCACCGACAGAGGCGGGGTCAGCGCGGCACCGAGGCCGTTCGATCGCAGAAAGCCGTCCTCGACCCGGATCGCCTGCGGCACCTGAGGCGCAGCCCCGGCCCAAGCCAGGGTCACCTGCGGTCCGGGTTCAGCCGCAAAACGCAGCGGGCGGGCATCGCCGAATTCACGGGCCAGAAAGCGGCGCTTCCACAGACGCATGCCATAGGCCGTGTGGCCGTGCCGGTCCTGGCGAAAGGCGCGGGTCTCGGCCTCGATCTGATCCACCGCGCCTTCGAAATCGGTCAGTCGGTCGCGGCAGGGGTCGTACCATGTGGGCCCGGTCAGGTGACTGGCAGCGAACAATGCCTCGCGCGTGGCGCGGCCGCGCCGGGCGGGCGGGGTTTCGTCATCGCTGAGGCCCCAGCCTGCATAGAACGGCTGACCGAACAGGCGTGGTCGGTGCCCGGCCAGCAAGGCCTCGTATCCCAGTTGAGAGCTGACGGCATAGACCACATCGGCCCCCTCGACCAGTCGCCACGGGGATACCGGTCCGTCGCACAGCGTGTCGCCGGGACGCAGGTCCTCGGCGGTCAGATGGCCGGGCCGGAGCCCCGCCGCGGTTTCGGGATGAGTGCGGATCACGATGCGGCAGCCGGGATGTTCGTCACGCGCGGCCTGCAGCATCGTCAGAAATAAAGCGCGGTCCGCGCCCCGCAAGGATGCGTCGCCCCGTGTCTGATCGATGACCAAGACATAGCCGGGCGGCGGCAGCGGCGCGTCGGGATCATGAAGATTGTATTTCGACAGATCCGCCGCGCGCAACCGGGCCAGCAGGCGAACCGCGCGGTCGCGCGTGGCGGGTGCCAGCGGTTGTCTGATGAGGTGTTCCAGGCGGGAGGGCCGGTCAGGATCGAAATGCAGCCCCTGTGGGTCGATGATCAGTCCGACCGGGCCGCGAGCCGCCAGTGTCCCCCGCGCCCTGCCGGGCAGGACCGATCGCAGGAATGCGTCCTCGACCGTGATCAGCGGGCAGCGGTGGCGTTGCGCAATGGCCCGACCGCGCCATGCCGTCGGGCTGTCGCCCCAGATACCCACCGCATCGCCAAGCCGGGGCAGGGCCAGGACCGGACGGTGGCCGGCCAGCGTCAGGATGCGTGCGATCCGGGGGCGGGTCAGGAAACCAAGGTTGAAAACGCAAAGCCGCCGGGTTTCCCCGGCGGCTGAACGATCGTCTTGCGGCGTCGGCAGCAGATCAGTTGCCGATGCTGGACAGGCTGTCTGCGGTGGCGGCGCTGCCGGTGACGGCGGACAGGGTCTTCTGCCACTGGACGTAGGGCGCCTCGGTCACATAGACGGTGTCGCCGTCGCGGATGACGAAGTCGCGGGCGAGGAACAGGCCGTTGGGGCGCGTCAGGTCCAGGACATAGGCGAAGCGCTGCGTGCCGACGACCGGCTTGCCCAGGACGCGCGAGGCGACCGATTCCGGCTCGTCGCGCAGGACGAAGACGCCGGTGGGGTCGGCGAGGGCGCTGGTCAGACCGCCGACCATGGCGATGGCCTCGGCCGCGTTGATCACCTCGTTGCCCAGGGGCACGCGGGTCTGGCCGCCCAAAGCGCCAAGGGCGGTGAAGGTCCGCTGGTCTTCCTCGACCACGATCAGGTCACCCGGACGCAGGGCGATGTCGTTGGTGGGGCTGCTGTAGAGGTCCGTCAGCCAGACGCGGCCGCTGTCGTTGCCGCGCTTGACGGTCACGACGGCGACCTCGGGCTCGATGGCGACGCCGCCCGCACGGGCCAGCATGGCCGACAGCGACCGGGTCGGGCGCTCGATCGGATAGACGCCCTGAGCGCCGACGCGGCCCACCACGGACACAGTCGCGCCGTTGCCGGCGACACGCTGGACGGTCACCTGCGGGTCGGGGGTCTGTGCGCTGAGCGCGTCAGTGATGACCTGGCGCAGCTGGTCGGGCGTGTTGCCCGCGGCGCGGACCCGGCCGGCATAGGGCACGAAGATGAAGCCATCGCTGTCCACCTGGATTTCCGTCAGGGTGGTCGAGCTGGCGCCGAGCGAGGTCAGCAGACCGTCATCGACGTTCTCCCAGATCGACAGGCCAAGCGTGTCGCCGGCCCGGATCTCGTCCGCGCCGACCTGTCCGGCATTGCGGAAGCTGTTCGAGAACCCGTAGGCGGGTGCGAAGGCGGAGGCACGGGTGACGTGGTCGTTGACGTAGATCACCTGCGTGTTGCCGCCGCGTTCGACCGCGCCGTTGAAGATCTCGTTCTTGTTGGGGCCGGAACGGGGCAGCGCGCAAGCGGCCAAAAGGCTCATTGACGCGATCATCAGCATCCGCAGGGTGGTCGACGACCGGGATAAAACTGTCACCTCTGATACTCCATGTTGTCTGGTTCCGGCCTTGTATGCCGGTTTGCATCCACTGTAACCCTGTCCGCAAAGACAGGCTATATCATCTTGAGCAATGTCGGCGGGGCGTTGCCTTTCAGCCATGGCGGTCCGCCAGTTGCTGCCGCGGCAGGATTCGGCCTGTCGCCAGGGCCTGGTACGGGTCGTCCGGCGACAGCAGCATGTCGGCCACCAGGCGCAGCGCGTGGGCGCGTGACCGGCTGGCATAGAAGCCGCCGGGGATCTGGCTGGTCTGCAGCAGATAGTCGCGAAAGACGCGGTAGGCCTGCGGATCCGGGGCGTCAGGATCGGCCAGAAACTCCTCCAGCGTCTGCTCGGACACCAGCCCCGGCTTGTCATAGACGGCGCGGCCCAGGGTCTTGACGGGAATCCCGCGCCACAGGGCCTGCTGGCCAGCGGTGGAATTGACGGTGACCACGGCGCGGGCATGGGACAGGATCTCGGCCAGCTTGCCACCGCGGACGTAATGCACGCGGTCCGAAACCCCATGTTCGGCAGCCGCCGCGTGGATGGCGGCGCGGTTCCCCGCGCGACCGTCCTCCAGCGGGTGGGCCTTGAAGATCAGGTGGTGGTGTCGGGGGGCTGCGCGAGCGAACCCGTCGATCACGGTGCGGACGAACTGGGCGTTGCGGGTGAAGGGCGAGTGTCCCAGGAAGTTGGAATCGTGTTCCAGCTGCATCAGGACCAGGTTGTAGGGCCAGCCCGACAGGCGCAGGCGCCGCCATTGCAGCGCGCGGCCCAGGTTGTAGGCCGGGGCCAGCACCAGCCTCCGCAGGTTGAGGCGGAATTCCTGCACGACGCCGATCGCACGGTGCCCCGAATAGGCGCGGTACCGGCCATTCGCGACCAGGATCAGGAAATGATAGAAGGCGCCGTAGAACTTGTGATGGCGCATATCGCCCCAATGGGCGGGCGGGCGGCGCACCTCGTTGATCTGCTCGCGCAGGGCGGCACGCATCTGGGCCAGCGGAATGCGCATCAGAACCGAGTTGCCGTTCGATCCCTGACGTTCATAGCTGACCCAGTAGGGACGCAGATAGCCTTCCTCGAACACGTGGACGCGCAGGCCGCGGGCTGCGGCCAGGCGGCGGGCGGTGGCGTGGATCGGGCGAACATCGCCGTAGAGGACGATGTCGGTCACGCCCTTGTCGTCCAGGATCGCCGCCAGATGGTCGGGCCATTCGTCGACGCTGCCCTGATGGCGGATGAAGCTTTTCGGGTCGGACCAGAAGAACTCATCCCCTGCGTTGAAGCCGCAGCGCCAGACCACCGCCCCCGCCGCGCGCAGCAGCCGTCCAAGGCGGTCGAAGAACGGACCGTGGGGCCCCTGCAGCATCAGGAAGACCGGATCACCCTGCGCGGACACGCGGCCCGTCGGCGCGTGCGAGGTCTGGGGCAGGGGGGTGACGCCGGTCTGAATCATGGTCGACTTGAAAAGGAGGGGCGGCCGCAATGCCTGGGGCCATGCGTCAGACATGCCATGTCATGCCCCACCGATCCATCATTTTGTGCATCAAGCTTTAGCGGCTCGGCGCGGGGGCGGGGGCTTGGTGCTTGAACGGACAGGGCCGATGGCCTAGTTCGGACCAGGATCATCAGGGAAGGGCTGCGATGTTCACGGGGATCATCACGGATATCGGCATCGTCCGCGCGGTCGAGATGCGCGGCGACATGCGCGCGCGCATCGGCTGTGCCTATGACATGGCGGGCGTGGATCTGGGCGCCTCGATCGCCTGCGACGGGGTCTGCCTGACGGTCGTGGCCAAGGGCCCGGACTGGTTCGACGTCGACATCTCGGCCGAGACGCTGTCCAAGACCAGCATCGGCGCCGAGTGTTGGTCTGTGGGCCAGCGCCTGAACCTGGAACGCGCGCTGCGCGTCGGCGACGAGTTGGGCGGCCATATCGTCAGCGGCCATGTCGACGGCGTGGCACAGATCACCGCCGCCGCGAAGGAGGGCGACAGCCTGCGCCTGACCTTCGAGGCGCCCGCGGACCTGGCACGCTTCATCGCGCAGAAGGGGTCGGTCACGCTGAACGGTACCTCGCTGACCGTGAACGAGGTCTTTGGCAACAGCTTCGGCATCAACCTGATCCCGCATACCCAGCAGGTGACCACCTGGGGCGATGCGGCGGTGGGCGATGTCGTGAACCTGGAAATCGACACGCTGGCCCGCTATGTCGCGCGGCTGGCCGAAGCCGGACAACCGATCGGCGCGTGACGCCTGCGTGAAGGACGAACAGATGCAATTCGAAGAACCCGGACCCGTCGAACGCGACCTGTCGGCCGCCATCTCACCGATCGAGGACATCATCAACGAGGCCCGCAACGGCCGGATGTTCATCCTGGTCGACCACGAGGACCGCGAGAACGAGGGCGATCTGTGCATTCCCGCCCAGATGGCCACACCGGATGCCATCAACTTCATGGCGACGCATGGGCGCGGGCTGATCTGCCTGACGCTGACCGCTGACCGGATCGAGACCCTGGGCCTGACGCTGATGAGCCCCAAGAACTCCAGCCGGCACGAGACCGCCTTCACCATGTCCATCGAGGCGCGCGAAGGCGTCACCACCGGCATCAGCGCCGCCGACCGCGCGCGCACGATCAGCGTGGCGATCGACCCGACCAAGGGCGCGCCTGATATCGCGACGCCGGGCCACATCTTTCCGCTGCGCGCCCGCGACGGGGGCGTGCTGGTCCGCGCGGGCCACACCGAGGCCGCGGTCGATATTTCCCGCCTGGCCGGTCTGAACGCGTCGGGCGTGATCTGCGAGATCATGAACGACGACGGCAGCATGGCACGCCTGCCCGATCTGGTCGATTTCGCGCAGCGCCACGGGCTGAAGATCGGCACGATCAGCGACCTGATCCGCTATCGCCGCCGCCACGACAACCTGATCGCCGAGCGGTCGCAGAAGGCGGTTCATTCCGCCCATGGCGGCGACTGGATGATGCGTGTCTTTGCGGACGAGACGCAGGGCAGCGAGCATATCGTCCTGACCAAGGGCGATCTGACGACCCCCGAGCCGGTGCTGGTGCGGATGCACGCGCTGGACCCGCTGCACGACGTGCTGGGCGTCGGGCGCGAAAGCGCGGGCAGCCTGCCCGCGGCGATGCAGGCCATCGCCGTCGAGGGGCGGGGCGTCGTCGTGCTGATCCGCGACCTGTCCCATGCGATCGCCGATCCGGGCGATGTCGGGCCACATACCTTGCGTCAATACGGCCTGGGCGCGCAGATCCTGTCGGCCCTTGGCCTGTCGGACCTGATCCTGCTGACCAATTCGGCGCCGGTGAAGGTGGTTGGGCTTGACGCCTACGGCCTTTCCATCCATTCCACCCGGCCTATCCCCAAGGACTAGGTACATGGCCTCGAACACGCAACATCACGAACTGGCGCTGCCGCGTCTGGATGCTCCGGTGCGCCTGCTGGCGGTCGTGGCACCCTATTACAAGGACATCACCGACGGCCTGCTGTCGGGGGTCCGCGCCACGGCGGATGCCGCGGGCGCCAGCCTTGACGTGATCGAGGTGCCCGGCGCGCTGGAGATCCCCACCGCCGTGGGCCTTGCCGCCCGCAGCGGTCAGTATGACGGCTTCGTGGCCCTGGGCTGCGTCATCCGCGGAGAGACCACGCATTACGACACCGTCTGCAACGACAGCTCCCGCGCGCTGACGCTGCTGGGGCTGCAGGGCGTCTGCCTGGGCAACGGGATCCTGACGGTCGAGACGATGGCCCAGGCCCAGGTCCGCGCGGACCCGGCGGGTCAGAACAAGGGCGGGGGCGCCGCGGCGGCCGCGCTGCATCTGGTGGCACTTGCGCGCCGTTGGGCGGCGACACCGCAAAAGGCTGCGGCCCATGACGTGATCCGCTTGGCGGGCGAACTTGAAGGGCAGGGCAAGGCATGACCGACCACGACCAGGACAAGCGGCCCGACCGGCGCGCCCTCAGCAGCGCGGCGCGGATGTATGCCGTGCAGGCGCTGTTCCAGATGGAGGCCGCGGGTCAGTCCGCCGACCGTGTCACGCGCGAATTCCAGAACTTCCGCATCGATTTCGACGACCGCGACGGCCCGACCGATCAGGCCGACGAGGCGCTGTTCACCCGCATCGTCGACGACGTCGTCATGTGGCAGTCCAAGATCGACCAGGCCACCGACCGCGGGTTGGTGGCGAAATGGCCCATCGACCGGATCGATCCGGTGTTGCGCGCCGTGTTCCGCGCCGCTGGCGCCGAACTGGTGGCCGAACGTGCACCCGCCAAGGTGGTCATCACCGAATACGTCCGGCTGACGCATGCCTTCTTTCCGGACGGCCGCGAGGCGCGCTTCGTGAATGCCGTGCTGGACCACATGGCGCGTGACTTCAAACCTGATTCCCTTGGCTGACACACCGTCCCGTCATGACGATGCGGCCCGGATCCCTGATCCGGGCCGTTTTCATTGGACGGACGGGTTCATTTGCTTGACAGACGCCTTGCACGTCGTGTCATTCTGACAGCGGGATCGTGGCATCTGTGCAACATTTATGATGCCTGAACGCCGTCAATGTCTTGCCCAATATTAAGGCAATCACGCTGATATTTCAGTCGGTTGTTTTTGCGGCCTTAAGCGACAGCATGGAACGAAACCCATAAAAACGTCGCGTTCCAAGTAGGTTCGTCAAGTCGCGAAAAAGTTGCATCACCAAACATTACACGTCGTTTTCGGCAAGGTTTTGCCGTTTTCTGTCAAGACCCAAGCATGCTCACGATTGCGCGACTTGCAGAAGAAATGCGGCGGGCTTTGAACCGAAAGGGGGGGGCGCTAATTGATGTCCCAGCAGAGATGCTCTGGTGCCCGGAACGGGGCCGGGACAATCCTACTCAGCTCGTGAGGACGACGAAAATGAAAAAAGTTACGCTGCTGACCAGCACCGCCGCAATCCTGGCCGCCCTGTCGGTTCCGGCATTCGCGCAATCCGAGATCTCGACCGGCGCCGACGCTGCCGGCGTGTCGGCCATCAACGACCGCATCACCGACATCGAAGAAGATGTGACCGACGCGTTCGACCGTGACAACGACGCTGACCGCTTCGGCCCCGCCGACCGTCGCCAGGGCCTGTTCGGCAACATGTCGCTGAGCTACACCGGCCGCACCGGCAACACCGACAACCAGGATCTGGCGATCGGTGGTCGCGTGAACTACAACCAGGGCGTGTTCGCGCAGAGCGTGGGCCTGTCGCTGGAATTCGGTGAAGATGATTTCGGCAACAAGGACCAGGAAGACGTCGCCGCGATCTATGACGCGCAGTACTACTTCAACGACCAGCTGTACGCCTTCGCCCTGGGCCGCATCAACCAGAACGGTCTGGTCGACGGCGTCCGCAACAGCCCGTCGCAGACCGATGAAGATTTCGCAGACGAGTTCAGCGATTTCCGCACCGACGCGTTCCTGGGCTTTGGTCCCGGTTACCGCATCCTGAACTCCGACCAAACCACTTGGCGTGTGCAGGCCGGCGTTGGCGTCCGTTACACCAAGACCGGTGCGCAGGAAGCTGGCTTTGATCTGGTCGAGGGCCCCGATGGCGATCTGATCCCCGTTGGCGTCTCGTCGTCGTCGGACACTTCGGTCGGTTACATCGCGTCGTCGCGTCTGTACCACCGGTTTAACGACAACATCTTCATTACCAACGACACCGACTACCTGGGTTCGGAAGATTCTGCTGACGTGATCACCAACGAGTTCGGCGTGAACTTCCGCGTCTCCGAGCAGCTGGCGACCCGTGTGAGCTACACCAGCGAATACCAGGAAGACCGTGCGATCCGCACCGACAACACCGTCG